>JAFDCC010000240.1 GCA_019312985.1 Deltaproteobacteria bacterium | reverse complement strand
GGGTCTGGTTCCTTGGTTTGGCAACAGTTGCCATCATCCGCGTCTTCTCTTCATACATCTACGCCATGCCCTACCATCACTGCCCCTTCTGCATCCTGAAGCCGGAGTACCACTATATCGGCTTCGCCCTTTACTTCACCCTTCTCCCCGCCTCCTTCTTCGGCCTTTCAGCCCTGCTGGTCGAGCCTTTCAAAAAAAGAAACGGCCTTGCCGGACCGGTGCAGCAGTATCAGAAAAGGGCGATAAGGGCGTCGCTGCTCCTGCTGCTGCTTCTGGCGGCGGTGAGCTCCTACCATATTCTGCTCTATAGGATCAGCGGCGGCGAGGTATAGTTATTGGGAAACATTTTCGGCCGGTCCCGGCTCAGGCGCGGGGACGGCTTTTGCTTTCTTACCCTGCCAACGGGTCGAGACCACTGAACCCACGGCGGCAACGACGCCGGACGAAAAGACGCTGAAGACAAGCGGCATCCCCTTGATGCCGAAGAGGTCAAAGACAAAGGATTTGAGCATGCCGAGCAGGCCGACGACGATGGCAACGGCCAGGATTTCGCTGTTCTTTCTGCTGCTGGCCACAAGGAGGAGAAAAACTGCCCCGAGGTTGATAAACACCGTCTGGCCGCCACGGAACATGTAGGCAAAGTCAGCGCTGCTGCGGGCCAGGAGCTGGTAAAGTCCCAGGCGCAGAATAAAAAATCCGCTGATAAGGCCTGTCAAAAGAAGAATGACCGCACTGAAGTCCTTGCGGTCAAGCCAGGAAAAAAATGCCGAGTGTACTGCCGGAGGGGCGTTGTTCCTGCACCAGCGGTACTGAAGGAAACTCATGGCCATAAGCGTCGCTATTACGAGACTGCCGGTAAGGGGCGAGACAATGTCGGCGGCAACAATCCCGCTTTTAACGGCAACAAGACCTGCTGCCAGCTGAAAGAGGTAGGAGGTGCAGCGCATGCCGCCGCTCTGCCAGTTGCTGGCCACCCTGGCAAGCAGGTAGGCCGCAACGGATAACACCGGCACCGCCCAGAGCAGGTCGCCAAACAGTGCTGCAGAGCCGAAACCAAGGAGCATGACCCCGGCAAACGTGTAGGTCGTGCTGCCCCTGGCTCCTTCCCTGTTGCGCGTTGCAAGCCAGGCACCGGCGCCGAAATGAAAAAAGGCGGCAAGTACACCGGCAAGGCCAAGCCAGAAGGTATTGCCATACCAGGGAACAACTACCCACCAGGAAACCAGAAAAGCCCCGACCCCGGAGAAGGTCGGCAGCAGACTCTCGTAAAATCCGAGGTCTTCTGCATCGGTTGCTATGCGGTGGATATTGGTTGCGGCGTAAAATACCCAGAACAGTGACAACAGGGGGTAGAACCAGGCCAGATATAATAATTTTGCCGTGGGCTCATCACAGACGGCCGGGGCGTTCAACTTGAATGACCAGAAGAGCCAGAAGAGAAAGCCCAGCCCAAGTGTCGTCCAGCGGAGCCACGGGCCCAGTTTGGCCCGCGCCGCGACATAGGCGGCAACAACCCCGCCGAAAAGCAGGATTGCCAGCATGGGGTAGAGCGGGTTGGGAAAGCCGATGGACATGCCCACCAGGCCGCTTCCCAGGACACTGATGGAGAGCTGCGCCGGGGCACGGTAGCGGAGGCCGAGCAGCACCACGACTGCACCGGCAGCAAATAAAATAACATAGGCCATTTCTGCCGACAGCGACTGAAAGCGGGCCTGGCTCTCGAGCACGACCGAGAAAAGCAGCAGCAAACCGCAGGCGGGAAATACGGGGGCGAGGCGGCTTTTCCTGCTGTAGAGCAACCAGCCGCCGATGATCAGGGCGGCCGCATACCCCATGCCCAGGATGGAACCCAGCTTGATATTGATGATGCCGCTGTCCGTTATGGTTCGGAGAATCAGGGCGAAAACCAAGGCAAAGCAGACGGTTGCCACCCTGGGCAGTAGAGATCCTGTGCCGGCCTTTTTGAGGACGCCTTCCTGTTCCACCTTCCTTTTGGGGACAGGAGAAACGGTTTCCTGCAGCTCCGGGCTTTCTTGACGCAGCCTCTCTCCTTTCTCCAAAGAACCCAGCCGGGCAGACAACTGATCCACCTTTTTCTGGAGAACCTCAACCTTTCCGGTCAAGGATTCCAGTTGCCTTTCGATCCCGCCCTGAATCTCCACCATAACCTTTTTATCTCTATCTTGTTGTATTTACAGTTATTTGCAGTTGCTTATTGCAAAAAAAGAAAAAAAATATAATTACGGGTTGCACAAAAGAGAGGAGACATTTATATTCGTCACCGATAATTCAATACCACAATGTGGTACAAAATCTGTTGCCATATATCCAAAACTATGTCAATGATAATTACTGAAAAAAGAAAGGCAAAATAAGGCACCGAATCATTTAAGATCATTAATATATTGAAATTATTAGCAAAAAAATATTTGCGCTTTGCGGCCGCAGAAAACATAGCCCAAAAGGCCTGCAGGTTTTAGAGAAATCAATACGCACCTGGCTGATATTTCCCATGCGCCGGAACAGGTTCAAAACCGGCTGTGGTGACAGCAGCATCGTTGTCAAAAGGAGGCAGAAAGCATAAATGAAAAATCATATTTTTCGACCTCTCTGGGTAGTTATTGTGAGTATCGCCCTTCTCCTCGTTGTGCGGTATTTCATGGTGCCGAGGGATTTCGGCGTAGAACCGGGCGGCAACTTCACCTACAACTACCATCGTCTCTCAAATATAGATGAATGGAAGGATTTCAAGGTTAAGTACCGTGGCAGGGAATACTGCCAGGAATGCCACGAAGAAAACGTCGAATCCATCGCGGACTCACCCCATGAGATAATCCAGTGTGAAAACTGCCACGGCCCCGCCATCGACCATCCCGACAACCCGGAAGCCCTGACAATAGATACCAGCAGGGCCCAGTGCCTCAGGTGTCATACCTACCTGCCCTATCCGACCAGTCAGCGTTCAGAGCTTCCCGGCATAGACCCGGATGAGCATAATCCCGGTGAAAATTGTGTCGATTGCCACAACCCGCATAACCCCGATCTGGAGAACATGTAATGAGTTGCTCGCGTCGTGACTTTATAAAAAACAGCTGCAAAACAACCCTGGCTGCGGCTCTACCGCTCTCAGCCTTCAAGGCGCTGAGCCCGGCGCAGGTGAAGGCCTCGGTGGGCGATGCAAGTATCCGCTGGGTATTCCTGGTTGACACACAGAAATGCGTGGGCTGCGGCCTCTGCGTCAAGGCCTGCAAGAACGAGAACGAAGTTCCCTATGATCCTCCCATTACCAGGACCTGGGTTGAACGGTACGTTCTCATGAAGAACGGTCAGGCCCACATCGAATCACCGTTTGGCGGCAGAGATGGCTACACTGATACAAAAATCCGTGAAAACGAGATCCCCGCTAGCCAGATTGCCAAGGGATTCTTCGTTTCAAAGCTCTGCAACCAGTGTGTCAAGCCGGCCTGCGTCCAGGTCTGCCCCGTCGGTGCAACCTACCAGACGCTGGATGGGGTGGTGCTTGTCGACCGCAAGTGGTGCATCGGCTGCGGCTATTGCATCATGGCCTGCCCCTACGGCATGCGCTTTTTCCATCCCATTCACAAGGTGGCGGAAAAATGCACCTTCTGCTATCACAGGATCAAAAAGGGGATGAAGACTGCCTGCGTCCAGAGCTGTCCTTTCGGAGCCCGCCAGATCGGCAACCTGAAGGACCCCAATGACCCGG
>JAFDCC010000239.1 GCA_019312985.1 Deltaproteobacteria bacterium | reverse complement strand
GAAACCTTGAAACCTTGAAACCTTTTTTATTCTATGCCATGAATTACTTTAGGCACTTATAACTTTAGTCACTTTAGGCACTTACCAATCCATGCTGCCCTTCCCGAACATAGACCCGGTTATCTTCTCCATCGGCCCGCTTCAGATCCGCTGGTACGGGATGATGTATGTCCTGGGCTTTGCAGCCACCCTGCTGCTTGTGAAGCACCAGGTTAAAAAACTCGGTTTCAGGGACCTTGAAACCCATTATGAAAACCTCAACCTGGTCCTCATCGTCTCCCTCGTTTTGGGAGGCAGGCTCGGCTACGTGCTCTTTTATAACCTGCCGTACTACCTTTCCAACCCTGGCGAGATCCTCGCCACCTGGCAGGGCGGCATGTCCTTTCACGGCGGCATGCTCGGTCTGGTTATCGGGGCGATTGTTTTCTGCCGCAGGAAGGGGCTTGATTTCTGGCGCGTAGCGGATATCTACACCGTCACCTTTCCCATCGGCCTCGGCCTGGGCCGCATCGGCAACTTTATCAACGCCGAGCTCTACGGCCGGGTTACGGATGCGCCCTGGGGCATGATCTTTCCGGGCGGCGGGCCGCTGCCCCGCCACCCCTCGCAGCTTTACGAGGCGCTTCTTGAGGGAGTGCTCCTTTTTGTTATTCTCTGGTTTCTGAAGGAAAAGAAAAACCCGCCGGCATCCTGGCCCCACGGCTACCTGGTTGCAGTATTTATGCTTCTATACGGGGTTTTCCGGATTGCTATCGAGTTTTTCCGGGAGCCGGACGCCCACCTTGGTTTCATCATGGCCGGGATGACCATGGGGCAGCTGCTCAGCGGCTTTATGATTGTCGCCGGCGTTGCCCTTTTGCTGTTTCGGAGAGCAAAGGCCACATAACAGGTCCTTTGTGCGTTGGCGCCCCGGAGCCTGGAAATCCATCAGGCGCTATTCAAAATCGAGACTGACCGGGCAGTGGTCCGAGCCGAGGATGCTGTCGAGGATAGAGGCGCCCTTCACCCGCTTCTCGCTGGCAGGGTCGACGCAGAAGTAGTCAATCCGCCAGCCGATATTCCTGCCGCGGGCATTGAAGCGGTAGCTCCACCAGGTGTACTGCTCCGGTTCCTGGTTGAATTTGCGGAATGTATCGACATAGCCGGCGTTGAGAAAATTGTCCATCCACTCCCGCTCAGGGAGAGAGTAGCCGGGATTCTTCTCGTTCTGTTTCGGGTTGGCCAGGTCGATGGGTTTGTGGGCCACGTTGAAGTCGCCGCATATGACCACCGACTTTTTCTCGCGCAGCCGGTCGAGAAAGCTCTGTATGTCCCGGTTGAAGGCGAGCTTGTAGTCCAGGCGGGTCAGGCCGTGCTGGGCATTGGGAAAATAGGCGTTGACCAGGAAGAAATCCCCGAACTCCAGGGTCAGCACCCTGCCTTCCCCGTCATGGTCGTCAATATCCATGCCGTATATGACATGGAGTGGCTTTATCCTTGAATAGGTGCAGACACCGGCATAGCCTTTCCTCTTTGCCGGAAACCAGAAGGCATCGTACCCCTCCAGTTCCCTGACACCTGCAGGCAGCTGCTCCGGCATGGCCTTGATCTCCTGGAGGGCGATGATATCGGCATCGAGCTCCCAGATTATGTCCGTGAACCCTTTTTTCTCAACAGCACGCAGCCCGTTGACATTCCAGGATATCAGTTTCTTTGTCGGATTCTCTATGCTGCTGCCCAGTGCCCCCATGGTTTTTTCTGCCTCCGGCACCCGGCGCGGGGTTACCCCCAGGCGGGGACATTTATCCTTGATGACACAACGGTCACAGTGGGGCCGGACCGGTTTGCAGGTCCCCTGTCCGAAGGCCACGAGGATGCTGTTGATCCGGAGCCAGTAGCGCTCCGGCAGCTTTTGCCGCAGGGCCATCTCGGTTTCAAGCGGTGTTTTTGTCTTGACATAGCCCCAGATGTTCATGATCCGGTGCACGTGGGTGTCAACGCAGATGGCCGGTTTGTTGAAGGCAACCGCCGCCACCAGGTTCGCAGTTTTACGCCCCACTCCCGGCAACCTGACAAGAGACTCAATCTCATCGGGGACACTACCGCCGAACTGCTGCAGGGCAGCCGGCAGATCCTTGAGATATTTTGCCTTGTTCCTATAAAACCCAACCGGGTAAATGAGCTTGGCGATGGATTGTTCATCAAGTTGCGAGAGACCTTCAGGGTCCGGCGCCTTTTTGAACAGCCTGGCTGCAGCCCTGGCGGTGGTTTCGTCCTTGGTCCGTGCGGAAAGGATGGTGGCGACAAGAATGCGGTAAGGGTCTTTGGTTTGCACTGCAATCAGGTCAACGACCGGGACCTGGTAGTCGCGGACTTCCTCTGCGAGGATATTGAAAAAATGATCGATATCAATGGACATTGTCGGGCATATACATTGTGCAGGGTCAGTAAAGGTTACGCCTGTTCTGCCAAAGAGATTATAGCCTTTCTGCCATGAAAGGACTGCTGCTAAATTTCGGTCAGTGCAAAAAGAAATAAAAGGCTATTTGGAACATCAGCGAAACGAGGCGCTCAATGCAGTTCATTCGGTATGAATTTCGCCCGGCCAGCGAAAACATTGATCCGGTTCAGGAATACAGGAATAAAGAAAAATTTTTCCTCCACAAACACCTGCGGTATTTAGTATATGATGTGAAATAGTATCTATTAAGCCTTGACGGCTTCTCACTGTTTTTTGACAATCTTTAGGTATAAACGTATGTCTTTGAGCCTAACCCTTTGGATTCAAAGCAGGAAATCCGGGAGCAGTAGTGCGGGCGGGCTTGACTTTCGGCTATTTAAGGGCTATTTAACGTAACCCTGAAGAGGAGAAAGATTCAACCTTAGCAGACGTTATGTGATCTGCCACTGTTACTATATCAGGATTACTGAACAAAGCGCGGCCCGGTTGCATTCTCATTCTGATTGCCTATGCATTACACCTCTATCG
>JAFDCC010000238.1 GCA_019312985.1 Deltaproteobacteria bacterium | reverse complement strand
GAGGAGGGCGCAGTCCGGATCGAGTCCGGCTCCTCCTTCCAGTGGTTCATCCAGGACGGCTCCGCCGAAAAGGTTTTGCAGGAAGTGATGTTCCCGCTTTTCCGCGAAAATAAATTCGTCGCGGGACTGGAGCTCGGCCTGGAGAAAATCATGGCGGCCGGCCGCCTCAAGCCGATTCCCGAGAACCACCGACCGGCAGTCTGCCGCCGGCAGCAATAGTTACTTTATGACACGGGCACATCCCAGATATGTTGCCTTCGGCAGTCGGCTTCTCGGGGTCCCGGAGGTCGAGACCCTCGGGGTAAGGCCCAACTTCCACGACTACACCCCCGAAGAACAGGAACGCATTCTGCGCTCCCGGGCGATCCTTTACCCGACCCTTATCTATGCCCAGCTATTCACCACCATGGAAAAGGGAATCTTTCCCAGCGTCGAAACCTACCTGTACGCCGATGAAAAGATGAAACAGACCACCCTTTTCAACATGCTGGCCATCCCGCACCCAAGGACAAGGTTTTACCTGCAGCGGGAGTTTGCCCGGATTGAAAAGGATTTTTCCTTTCCCTTTGTTGCCAAGATACCGAGAGCCTCGGCCCGGGGCCGGGGGGTCTTCAAAATTGACAACCCGGACGAACTGGAACAGTATCTGGCCAAAACCAAAACCGCCTATGTCCAGGAATTCATTCCGCACGAAAGAGACCTGCGGGTGATCCTCATCAACTATGAGCCGGTTCTGGCATACTGGCGCTGCAGGCCTCCCGGTGATTTCAGGACCAACCTGCACCAGGGGGGAACGCTTGACTTCAGGGATGTTCCCGGCGATGTTATGGTGCTGGCGCAGGAATTTGCCCGCCGCTGCAAGTTCAATGATGTCGGGCTCGACCTGCTTTTTCACAAGGGGCAATGGCTCCTGCTGGAGGCAAATATGCTATACGGGCGCGAGGGGTTTGCGCATAAAAATATGGTGCTCAAGGAGATAATCCGTAAAAAGCTCCTGGCGGGGACTCTCTTGTAAACAGGATGAGGTGTTGGCGGTTGGGCCCCGTTGCGGTTTTCGTGTCCTGCTTCCGGGGGTGTTGCGAAAAAATGCACCAGGAGATGGAATGTGCCGTACCGTTTTTTTGCCGATTTGATCGTCCTGCTGCACCTCTGTTTTGTTGTTTTTGTCATGCTGGGAGGGCTGCTGGTTCTCTGGAAGCCCTTGCTGGCCTGGTGCCATGTCCCCGCAGTTCTCTGGGGTGCCGGCATAGAGTTTCTCGGCTGGGTCTGTCCCCTGACGCACCTGGAAAACATGCTGCGGGCTGAAGGGAATGGCCCTGCCTATGCAACCGGCTTTGTCGAAAACTATATCGTGCCGGTTCTCTACCCGGCGAACCTGACACGAACGATGCACATCGGCCTCGGCCTCATTGTCCTGGGGGTCAATGTCACCTTCTACTGGTGTCTCTGGCACAAAAGCCGGAAGAGGGGAACATCACAAGCCTGAGATGAAAAGGGGAATAGCATGCACAGCTGGTTTTTCTGGACGATATTGTCCATGGTCACCTTCGGCGCCTGGGGGTTCTTTCCAAAACTGGCGGTCAATTATATCAGTTCCGGGAGTGCGGTAATCTACCAGGTGGCAGGCGGCCTTCTCGTGGGAGTTGTCGGCCTCGGCCTGCTCAACTTCAGGCCGGAAGCCCATCCCATGGGGATTCTTTTTGCCCTCTTGACCGGGATTACCGGGATTCTCGGAACTTTTTTTTACTATCTCGCTGCTTCCCGCGGCCAGATAGCAATCGTTGCCGGAGTTACCGGCCTTTATCCCCTGGTAACCATTCTGCTCGCCATGGTGTTTCTCCACGAAACCCTGGTACTCAAGCAGGTGATAGGACTCTGCTGTGCCGTTGTCGCCATAATTCTGCTTGCCGGCTGACGGGGCAGTTGTGGTGGCGGGAACAGGCCGGCCAGCCGGCAGGATAAAGCGGCAGCACGGCACAATGGTAAAATTGCGCGGCAAGTGGTATCTTTGTGCCAGCGTTGTCAGAAGGGGGCAGAAAGGTGCCCGGCGCATCAGTGCGGAGCAGGCCGGATCTGACCGGAACCTTGCTTACGCTGCGATGTGAGGATAAATGGAATATGGCGGTGCCGGTACCGGAACCGCGCCCAAGAACAGGAGGAGAACGGATGAGCGAAACTGAAAAGCAGGAAGAAGGCCAGGCCGCAAAACCACTGGACAAGATGACTGTTGTAGAACTCCGCGAGACTGCCAAGGAGGAAATTTCCGGCATAACCGGAGTCAGCGGGATGAAGAAGGATCAGCTGCTCCAGACTCTGAAGGAAGCCCGGGGGATAGAGGATGAAGCCCCCGCCCCGAAGAAGAAAAAAAAGAAAGGGCCCGCTTCCAAAAAGGTGATGACCGCAAAAGAGATGAAGGAGGAAATCGTCAGGCTCCGGGCCGAGCGGGATGTCCTGCGAGAGGAAAAAGACAGGAAAAAGCTCGCCATTATCCGCCGGCGGATCAACCGGCTGAAAAAAAAGACGAGAAAGGCGGCATAAGAAAAAGTTGCCCGGGCGGAGAACTGGAGTGGGGCAGATTGCGGTTGCGCGGTTTTTTCTGCCCGGGCCAGGTGTTGTCCCACCGCAATCATTATATTTTTTTTCTTGATAAATAGGGGGTTTAGCAGGATTAATCCCTTATGTTTTTCTTGTCTTTTGCCTTCCTTGCTGCTAGAGTGTCGCGCGTATCAAGCAGAAACGTTTGATTCTTGTTTTGTCTCCGGGGGAGTTGTTTTCCGACTGTATTCCCGGCAAAAAAAGTACAGGCCGGACCAGCAGAAAATGGGACAGGAAACAGATCGGCTGACAGAGTTGAACACCATCAGGACGGAGATAAAAAAGATATCCGATACCTTTGTTTTCTCCGGGCGCGACATTGCGCTTCATTTCCAGACACTTATCTCGGCCAGCGCCTCGCGCATGCTCATGGAGGCCCCGGGGCTCTATTACCCGGAAATGGATTTCTACGTCATATCGAGATCAGGAATGAACCGGGGACACCGGTCAATGCACGACGCCTTTTACCCGCTTTTACCGCCAGGCAAAAAAACCTGCTACGGTTTTGTCCTCTACCCGGAAAGCTTTGTCCGGAGCTGTCTTGACAAGCTGTTGCGCAAAACGACAAAAAATATAACGCCGCAGTTGCGGCTATCCATGGAAAATGTCTTCAACCGGCGCTTTCACCGGAAAATGAAACTGGTGGATTCCGCTGTTGAAAAAGAGATTATCAAAAAACTGAAGAACGACCTTGGAAAAGGGTAGAAAGTCCCGGCATTGCTGCCCGCTCTGCAAGGAAGAAAATGGCAAGAGAAAAAAAACCGGAGGCCGACAGCAGCCAAAATTACAGGAGGCCAAGTGAACGGACGGCCCGTTTCATCCTGGGGGTGACCGGCTGGGTGAAAGACATCTTTACCTCGACAACGATCACGTCGCCGCGCGGCCAGGTGTTCCAGCACCGGGGAGATTCACTGCCCCCGGGCAGGGAGCTGCGCTACCGCCAAATCCTCCTGGTCGAGGACAACTTAGAAGTGGCCCGGGAGTTTGTCGATGCCATCAACAGATACTATGCCTACGGTGCGGTGCGGATCTTTGCCGCCTATGCCTATGATGCGGCGGCCAGTTTTTTTGACAACGAATATATCGACCTGGTGATCATGGATCTGGACCTCGATGACGAAGATGGCGACGGCCTGCTGCTGACCAGGAGATTTCTCGCGAAAAGGCCGGAGCTGACAATACTGGCAAACAGCAGCAGCGTCATTTCAAACCGGAAACTCACCGGGTCAGGGGCAGCCGGGGTGCTTGAAAAGAAAACGGAGAAACTCGGTGGTTGGCTTCTCGAGCACGACCCGATCGGCGCTGCCGGGTGATCTCACCGGGGCGGGCGGCCCCGGGGAGCTGAATGGGTGGTATGCTCCGGCTGGGGCCTGCCGGTCAAAATTTCTCCCAAAAGGCTAAATGAAAAAGAACAGGAAAACCGATGTTGAACTTTATCAAAAAAACACTGCTGCAGGCGGATCAGGGCGGGGCTGAGGGCAGCGCTCCGGCAGAGGAGCGGACAAGGATTGCCGCCATTGTCATCCTCTTGGAGGCAGCCCATGCTGACCACGAATGCAGCGAAGAGGAGATGGAACACATCATAGAGACGGTGCGGGATCAGTATGGTCTGTCCGAAGAGGAGGCCGGTGAACTGCTTGAACTGGCCCACCGCGAACGCAGCCGGGCGGTTGACCTTTTCGAGTTTACCAGCCATATTAACGATGCATTCAACAAAAACGAGAAGATAGCCGTTTTGGAGACAGTCTGGCGTATTATCTATATTGACTGGCACCTGG
>JAFDCC010000237.1 GCA_019312985.1 Deltaproteobacteria bacterium | reverse complement strand
TCCACATGCTCGTGGGGGTACTGCATCGTAACCACCGGCTCCAGGAAATACTTACCGGTGATCCCGAGGCCGACGAAGAGACTCTTTGTCCCGCTCAACAACTCTTTGAAATAACCACTCATAGCCAATGAACCTTTCAGTTACAGCCAGGGAAAAATCTTTATCTGCAGGGCTGTCAGTATCAGGTTGAACAACGAAAACGGGATCAACACTTTCCAGGAAAGGTTGAGCAACTCGTAAAACTGGGTGCGCGGGTAGGTCCAGCGGATCCAGATAACGGTAAAGATCAGGGCGTACAGTTTCAGCAGGAACCAGAAAAGGCCCCAGAGGACGCCGATAAAGCCGGCCGGGTTAAAGGGGATCGGCGACTGCCAGCCGCCGAGAAACAGGATGACCGACAGGGCGCAGCCGATGACGATATTTGCGTACTCACCCATGAAGAAGACGCCGAAGCCCATGCCGGGGTACTCGGTGTAGGCGCCGGCGATCAGCTCACTCTCCGCCTCCGCCATGTCAAAGGGGGCCCGGTTCGTCTCGGCCAGGGAACAGATGAAAAAGATCAGAAAAGCGACGGGCATCAGCAGGCTGATGTCGAGCCGGAAGAAGTGCCAGTGGAAGAACCAGCCGGCCTGCGCCCGAACGATCTCGTTGAGATTCATGGTGTTGGTGACCATGACCATGGTGATGGTCGTGATCAGCATGGGGATCTCGTAGGCGACGTTCTGTGAAACACAGCGGGCCGCGGCAATGACCGCGTACTTGTTGCCTGAGCCCCAGCCGCCGAGGAGCAGGCCGAGAACGTTTACCGAGGCAAAGGCGAAGATCATCAGCAGGCCGATATTGATCTCCCGCGCCACGAAGGTCTCGCTGAAAGGAATGACGCAGAAGCTCATTATTGCCGGGACCATCACCATCAGGGGAGCGACCATGAAGAGGATCGGGTCCGCCCCCTTCGGGATGAAGAGCTGCTTGGTCATGAGCTTGATGCCGTCGGCTAATGGCTGCAGGAGTCCGAAGGGGCCGACCTCCTTGGGGCCGATACGCCGCTGGATATGTCCGGCGCCCTTCCTCTCGCACCAGACAAGATAGGCGGCATTGAGCCCGGCAAAGGCCATGACGAAAATAATAAAAAGGATCACTCTGAAGGGTTCAGGCATTGTTGTCTTTCACGTCCTTTTCATTAAGGTTTATGTTGTGGGGCCTGTTATCGCCTATTCATAAGGGTGGAAAGGCCTGGCTAGCGATCTATTTCGGGGATCACCAGGTCAAGGCTCCCCATGAGCGCCAGGGCATCTGGAAGCAGCATGCCCCTGCTCGCCTCGCCAAAAAGACTCAGGTTGGAATAGGTTGGCGAACGCAGCTTCAGGCGGTAGGCGGTATTGGTGCCGTCACTGACAAGGCGCACCCCGAAGGAACCGCGGGCCGCCTCGACGGCCTGGTAGTAATCGCCCTTCGGCGGCTTCACCAGCTTGACCGCCTTTTTCGGCTGTATATCGCCCTCCGGCAGCTTGTCCAGGGCCTGCTCGACGATCCGCATCGACTGTTCTATTTCGTCCATCCGTACCATGTAGCGGGCCATGGAATCGCCCTCTTCGTATACCGGCACATCAAAATCAAACTCAGGGTAGACGGAGTAGGGCTCGTGCCGGCGCACGTCAAAGTTGATGCCGGACCCTCTCGCCACCGGCCCTGTGGCGCCATAGCGCCGCGCCATGTCCTTTGAAATGGGGCCAATATCCTTCAGCCGCTTGATGAGAATGATATTCTTGGTGACGAGGGCGTGGTACATCGGCATCCTCTTTCGCAGCCGCTTGATAAACTCGCGGGTGCCGGTGATAAAGGCGTCGTCGATGTCGTTGTACACCCCGCCGAAACGGAAATAGCAGTAAGTAAGCCGGGAGCCGGTTACAGACTCGAGCAGGTCGAGAATCTGTTCACGGTCATCAAAGGCGTAGAGCAACGGCGTAAAGCCGCCGAGGTCCAGGACAAAGGCGCCGAACCAGAGGAGGTGGCTGGAGATGCGGTTGAGCTCAACCGTGATGACCCTGAGGTACTCGGCCCGCTCGGGAACCTCGATGCCGGCGGCGCGCTCCACGGCAGCGACGTAGCCGTGGTTGTACGAAAGGGCCGAGAGGTAATCCATGCGGCCGCAGTTCGGGAGAAACTTGACCCAGGTCCGGTTTTCCCCCATCTTTTCATGCATGCGGTGGATATAGCCGAGAACGGGCTCGGCCTCGACGATATACTCGCCGTCCATCACCAGCTTGACCCGGAGTACACCATGGGTCGCCGGGTGCTGCGGCCCCAGGTTGAGGGTAAATGTTTCCTGGTTCAGGTCTTGTTGCAGTGATCCGTTCATGCCTTGAAATCCTTGAGCAATGGATGAAAGTCGGCATCTTCAGGCAAAAGCAGCGGTTCGAGGTTGGGATGACCGGTGAAAACAATGCCGAAAAAGTCGTGCGTTTCTCTCTCGTGCCAGTTGGCGCCCTGGTAAATATCCGATATTGTGGGAATTTCCGGCTTGCTCCGGTCCAGCATCGAGCGCAGGACAACCCGGCAGTTTTCGTCAAAGTGGTTGAAATCGTAGACCACCTCCAGCTGCTGCGCATCGATCCAGTCAACACCGGTGATCGTTTCCAGGAAGAAATCTTCCCGGTTCAGGATCTCGACCGCGGCGACAATCTTTTCCGGGGGCAGCGCTGTATCGAGGTGGTAGCCTGTGGCAACGTAATCGGTTTCTTTCGGGCCCGGCGGCGCGACAGGCTCTTCTGCCTCCTCTTCCGTCCCTGCCTCTTCCGGGGCTTCCGGAATTGCCGCATCGGCCTGTTCGGCAGCCGCCTCTTCCGGCACAGCTTCAGCTGCGGCCGTTTCGGCTGCGGCCGGAATCTCTTCGTACAGCTCCGCGAGGGCCTCTTTGATTTTCGCCAGCATCATGATTACTTGGCCTCCACCCTTGGCCAGCGCCGGAAACCGGTGACCTTTTCTTCAAGTTCCAGGATGCCTTCAATAAGCGCCTCCGGCCTGGGGGGGCACCCCGGGATATAGATATCAACCGGCAGGAATTTATCGGCGCCCTCGACAATGCCGTACTGCCCCTCGAAGACAAAGGGACCGCCGGATATGGCACAGTTCCCCATGGCAATGACCCACTTTGGCTCCGGCATCTGGTCATAAAGAGTTTTGACCGCCGGCTCCATCTTCTTCGAGATGGTCCCGGCGACGATCATGACGTCACACTGCCGCGGCGAGGGCCGGAACACCTCGGCGCCGAACCGGGCCAGGTCAAAACGCGAGGCACCGGTGGCCATCATCTCAATGGCGCAGCAGGCAAGGCCGAAGGTCATCGGCCAGAGCGAATTGGCCCGCCCCAGGGACAGTATCTTGTCGAGGCTTGCGAAATGAATTATCGGGGGCTGTACGTCTTGCGTTCCCACTTGAACACTCCCTTTTTCCAGGCATACACGAGTGCCAGCGATAAGATGCTGACAAAAATAAGGATCTCAACAAAGTCACGAATTACAAAGCCGCTGTCATAGGCCAGGGCTACAGGAAACAGAAAAAGAATATCAACGTCGAAGGCGAGAAAAATCAGGGCATAGAGATAGTAGACAATGCCGAACCGGACCCAGGCGCCGCCGATGGGTTCAACGCCGCACTCGATAAACTGCAAGGTCTTGTTGGAGATGTTGCGCGTCCCGCGGGGTGCGAATATATGGGCAATGATGAAGGGCCCGACCGCCATGAGAAGACCGCCCAGGAAAAAAGCGGCCACGTAGAGATGGTCCAGAAGAGGTTGTTGTGCCACGCTGTAGGCTCCTTGGTTAAGGTAGCAGGAGAACTGGTCCGCTTAGCGGCAGTTTCTTAATTCAAACACTACCCCTTGTCAAGGCAAAAGCGCGGGCGATTTTTTAAAAAAAATTCAGCGTAAAACCCTTGCCAGCACTGAAAAGTACCACAATGTATCAGTCCTCAAAATGGGTCCTTTTTCACGAATTTCAACACATAGCTGCAACAGAGGCCGGCTAGGTATTTTTACCGACAACCAAAATAGGTATTTTTACTAGGTAAAAAAAAGATGTGAGAAACTTCCTAACAATAAATTCTCAGGACCCATTCAGCAACTTGTCGATACTCACAAGCTGAATGCAGATTGCAACCAGCTCCATTGCTTTGTTAACATCAGCAGCAGAGGGAAAAGACGGGGCTATACGGATATTTCTGTCTGCCGGGTCGTTGCCATAGGGAAAAGTTGCACCGGCAGGTGTCAGTTTAACTCCTGCACCAGCCGCTTTTTTAATAACATCCCGGGCGCAACCGGCAAGCGTATCAATGCTGATAAAATATCC
>JAFDCC010000236.1 GCA_019312985.1 Deltaproteobacteria bacterium | reverse complement strand
TGAAGGATGAGCTGGTTCGCCAGGGGAAGGCCCCGGACGTCGAGAACTTCGGGTTCGACCCCCAGAGGGGCAAAGTTGGCGAGGAGGCCGGCAATATATTCCCTGCCGGCCGTGGCGGCGATGAGGTCTGTCTGGGAGGAGGTGCGGCGGACGTCTATGAAGTCGACGAGCTGTTTCTCCACCGGAGAGCTCATCATGGTTTCAAGCTCAAAGGGCAGCGTCTGCCTGATTTTTTTGTGATCGACGAACGGCATGCCCAGGTTCCTGAAAGAGACATGGCCGTCTTCAAGAACACTGATGCAGGCGGCCCCCTTCGGGTCTATCGCCTCACAGACGGCAGCCAGGGCAGCCCCTATCCCACCCGGTTCCTCAACCGGCACCGTGACACAGTTTATCACCTGGTACCCCTGCATCAGGCTTTTTACGTGCACTGCCGCAACGGTGTCTTCAAATATGTCCAGGCCGACTATGGTTCGTGGCATCGCAGTTTTTTTTCAAGATGTAATGATGCAGCAGGGGGAGCATCCGCCCTGACGATAAAAGGAAGAAGCCCCCCCCCGGATATTTCCCATGCTCCCGAAATACATCGTGATCAATATACTGTATATAATTAATTAAACAAATTAAAGTGTAGAAATTTTTATAAAATATCATGCGGGGACAAAGGTGTTCCAGAGCATTCCGAGGAGCGGCACCGGTGACCAGACCCCCCTGTTGCTACTCCACTTTCCAGTAGACGAGCTGGGTCCTGACGCCGGGTCCCCGGGCCACCATGCTGCGGATTTTTTTTGTCATGTTGCCCCGGACAACAACGGTGGAGACCTCAAAATAGACGCTGGCCGTGGTTATAAGATCCGGCGAAATGGTAATATCACCAGGAAACCCGGGCGCCCATGTATACCACTCCGGGTTGGCGAGGTCATTGTCTTCATTGTCGCGGTAGGTCAGGAGGCCGTCCACCATGTCCGGTTCGATCTCCTCTGCAAGGGCGCCCAGCACCAGGGGGTCGGCGGTGTTGATGTTTATTTTGCCGTCCCTGCCGTGGGGGGTGACGAGGGTCTTGAGACCGGGGTAGTCTGTTGTGCCGTTGTACAGCTCCGGGGTTATGCCCCGCACCAGGAGCAGTTCCTCGACAAACTCCATGGGGCCGTTCCGCGGTTCGTAGGGTTTCTCAAGTCCCTGGTAATAGGAGCTTTCGGCGCCACCAAAGCCGAGCGGTTCGTCATTGTCGTCGATCCAGTCGATGAGGGCCTCGACGATGCCGGCGGCCTCCTCCTCTCCGAGCTCAAATTCCTCGGCGGCCAGGAGGTTTTCCCATACCTTTTTCTGCTCTTCATTTACCACCCAGGAATCCCCTTCCTTTTTGAGAAGGCTGTTGACCTGGAGTCTGCCGGAGTGGTCCCTGACACTGATGGAGCCCCTGCCGCGCTCAAAAAACATGGACAGGTAGCCGGATGCCACGGCCATGTTGGCCCAATCCTCGTGGAGGGAATCAAAGCCGCTCTCCTCCGCGTCGGCGGAAAGGATCGCCCGGACTGCACTGAAGACAGATCTCGCCATGGAGTCGAGGGCGACATTGTCCTGCAGGTTGGAGGCGCTGGTAATGCTGGACCGGACCGAGGTGTTGAACCGCATGGTCATGACAAAGATGAGGCTGATGATGAGAATTGTCATCAGCAGGGCCATTCCCTTGTTATTATTTAGTATTTTGAACATTTATGCTGGTGGGCGACTGCAGCACCGGAAATTTCTCCTGTGCCGGCCGCGCCTTCACATATTATCCCTGGCCGCCTTCCAGGGGTATCGGTTTATAGTTTGCCGGTATCGCCACACTGGTGACAAAGGTCAGCGGCGCGTCGGGGTTTTCCGGATTGATAAACTGCAGGGTAACGGTCACCATGCGCGGCAGCACGCCCTTGAATTCGTCGGCGTCAGAATCCCAGTTTTCATAAAGTTCACCGCCATTATCCATGTAGGCGAAGGTAATACTCTGCAGGCCGTCTGCCAGGACAAGGCCGCCCCTGTCTTCAAATTCTTCGATAAACTCAGCTGATTCCGACCGCAGCAGGAGGAGTTCGTCCGTCTGGCTGCTGCCGGTCACGTTGTATGCAATGAGCTGGCCGGTGACCGGGGCGTCTTCTACAGAGAAGAGAGGCGGGATCCTCGAATAAAAGCTCAGGCTGTGTGCATCCTGGCCGTTAACGGCGGTTTCTTCCCCGAGAAAACGGGTGTAAGCCGCCGGCAGCCCGAAAGATTTGGCCGGCAGGACGCTGATATACGAGCCCTGCAGATCTTCGCTTATCCTTTCCAGGGCGGTGGCCGCCTTGCGGTACAGCTCCATGCGCGATTCGGTTATGCTGATGGTTTTAAACGATCCCGAATAACTTGCGTAAATGGTGATAAAGAGGATGGAGAAGATAAAAAAGGCAAGCATGACCTCAAAGAGGGTAAACCCCTTATCCGTAAGGAGAAGAGGCCTGGAGTGGAACCGGTGGCTTTCCCCGCGCCATTTGTCTGGAAGATGTGTGCTGCAAGCGGTGCGCATCGTCACGTGCTAGCCGCCTCCTGCCGTGTAGTGAAAATGCCTCAGGCTGTAAGTGTAGACCCCCCAGGTCACGGTAAGGTCGACCTGCTTCAGGTACTTTGAAAAGCCTTCCTCACCTTCGAGGACAAAATCGCTTACCACGGCCTCCCAGGCGTAACCGGGGTACTCTTCGCCGAAATCGCCGCTGTCGCCGGAAAGCCCGGCCGCCTGGACGGTCAGCAGTTCATTTATTTTACCCTGGGCCAGCAGGGCCGCCATGGTCTCGAATTTTGCGTCGTTTGCCAGGGAGACCGACTGGGACTGGGAAACAAGCAGGGTCGTGAGGGCGACCGCGATGAGGGCGACGGCAACCATTACCTCCAAGAGGGTGAATCCTTTCTCTGCCCACTTCTCTGCCATAGGGAAAACCGTTTAATGTTGCAGGCTGACCGGGTCTTCGGTCAGCCTCTGTC
>JAFDCC010000235.1 GCA_019312985.1 Deltaproteobacteria bacterium | reverse complement strand
TGAGCACCTGAATCTTGCCCCCAGGGCCCCGGATATCCTGGCCATGGTCCCGGTGGCCGACCGGGCGCGGATAAAACCGGAGTTCATCCGCTCGATGATCGAGGTGAATACCGAGGTCTGCAGTAACGTGGAGCAGGTCCGGGACAATCTGGCAGGCCTCATTCGCCAGGCAGAGGACCTGGCGGCAAAGAACAACTGCCTGCTCTATGCCGCAAGCCTCCACCCCTTTGCCCTGCACCGGGAACAGGAGCTCTCCGACCATCCCCGCTACCTCAGGATCATGAACGACCTGCAGCTGGTCGGCAGGCGTTTCATCACCCAGGGGCTCCACGTCCATGTCGGCATGAATGACCGCGATGCGGCCATACGGGTATGCGACAGAATCCGCCTCTTTCTCCCCATCCTCCTCGCCCTGACCTGCTCGTCCCCCTTTTACGAGGGCGTCGACACCGGTCTCCACTCTTACCGGGCCAAGCTTTTTGAGGCCCTGCCACTGGCCGGTATGCCCGACCAGTTGGAAAGCTGGAATGGCTACCTTGAAATGGTCCGGCTCCTCGGCAATACCGGCATCATTACCGGCGTCCGCGACCTGTGGTGGGATGTCCGGCCGCACCCGGACTTCGGCACCATTGAAATCCGCATCTGCGACCTCCCTTCCACTTTCAATGAAATTATCGCCATCGTGGCCCTTATCCAGGGACTGGTTGCGGAGCTGACCGAATCAGACCGGCACCTCAATCCCAACATGCAGGTGCTGAAAAGCAACAAGTGGCAGGCAGCCAGGTACGGGTTGGAGGGCACCTTTGTCTACCCCCTGCTGCAGAAGAGGATTTCCATGCGGGAGGCTGCCGTGGAGATCTTTGCCAAGGCAAAGCCGGCCATGGAAAAACTGGGGACAGACCCCTACCTTGCGGAACTACGGCAGATTCTAGACAACGGCACCAGTGCCGACCACCAGCGGCGGATATTCCGGCAGGAAAAGGATTTCGTCAGCATAATCAGGAAAATCCAACCGAAGTTCTGGCAATGAAAAAAAACGGCACGGCAATTGTTGCAACCGGTCACCCGCTGGTGAGCGGCACCGCCATCGAGATCCTGGCGAATGGCGGCAACGCCTTTGACGCCGCCGTTGGCGCCGGTTTTGCCGGGGCGGTGGCGGAGCAGACCCTCACGAGCCTCGGCGGCGGCGGTTTTTTACTGGCGCGCACCGCCGGCGGCGAGGAAATTCTCTTTGATTTTTTCACCGACACTCCCGGCAGGGGCCTTGAGGACAGCATGCTCGAGCCCCATTTTTTCCCAGTGACCATCCACTTTCCCGGCTCGGACCAGGACTTCAACATCGGTCTCGGTTCGGTGGCCGTGCCCGGCAACCTCAAGGGGTTTCTTCACGTTCACAGGCGGCTCGGCCGGCTCGACCTCGGGGATATCCTCCAGCCGGCAATCCACCTTGCCCGGGACGGCCTGGAGCTCAACGACTGGCAGGGGTACTTCCTGAACCTCCTGGAACCCATCGTGACCCATTCGCCGGTGGGCCGGAAGCTCTATACCCTGAACGGCCGCTGCGCCCGACAGGGCGACCACATCATCAACCCCGAAATGGCTGATTTTCTCTCGCGCCTCCCGGCGGATGGGGGCAAAAGCTTCTACGAGGGAGAACTGGCAGAGACAATTGACGCGGATATGCGCAAAGGCCAGGGTCTGCTCACCGCGGCCGACCTGGCGGCCTACCGGGTGATCGAACGGAAGCCGCTGGCGACGGGCTACCGGGATTACACCTTCCTGACCAACCCGGGCCCCTCCATGGGCGGCTCCCTTATCAGCCTGGCCCTGGCACTGCTGGATACCCAGGACATGACTGGCATGGCGTACCACTCACCGGGCCACGTCCTGCAGACGGCCAAGCTTATGACCGAGGTTGAAGCCCTCCGGGAAAAGGGCGTCACCGCCTCGGCCCTGGAAAAATCAGGGATCAGGCTGCGGCAGTTTTCCCGCGGCACGACCCATATCAGTATTGCCGATGGCGAGGGCAATGTGGCGAGCATGACCTGTTCCAACGGCGAGGGTTCCGGCTACTTTGTCCCGGGCACCGGCATCATGCTCAACAACATGATGGGTGAGGACGACCTGCACCCGGAAGGGTTTCACGCCAGCCCCCCGGGCCAGCGCGTCTCCTCCATGATGTCCCCCTCCCTGCTCCTGAAGGACGACAAGGTAGCCATGGTGATCGGCAGCGGCGGCAGCAAGCGGATCAGGACGGCAATCACCCAGGTGCTCAGCGCCATCGTCGACTTCGGGGTCGAGCCGCAGCAGGCGGTCGAGGCGAGCCGCATTCACTGGGACGGCAGTGTGATGCAGGTTGAACCTGGCCTGGGCCCGGAGGCACTTGCTGCCCTGAAAAAACACTGGCCGGTGAACACCTGGTCGGCAATTGACGTTTACTTCGGGGGAGTCCACACCGTTATCCCGAATGTCGCTGGCGGCGGCGACCCGAGACGGGGCGGCTCCGTCCGGGTGCTGAAGGTGTGAAGAAAATAAGTGAAGGATTGTTTACGGAAAGGAACAGGGCCGCTGCCGCGTTTTTCCGGCCTTTGCCCTGCCGGGTCCAGCCGACCGCACCCTGCAATTTTCAACTTCTGACATTCAACTTCAAACTTTCAACTTTTAACTTTTAACTTAAAAAAATGGCCGCATACATCGCACGACGGATCC
>JAFDCC010000234.1 GCA_019312985.1 Deltaproteobacteria bacterium | reverse complement strand
TTATATAATGAATGGCGGAGAGGGTGGGATTCGAACCCACGTGCCGGCTACTAACCGACAACCCGATTTCGAGTCGGGCCCGTTACGACCACTTCGGTACCTCTCCGCTCTTTCAGCACAGGGATTTCCCCTCTGCAGCAGTTTAGCAGGATCACCTCCCCCTCATTGCCGACCGTTCTTCCGGGTGTCGTTTTGAGGGGGTGAATGCAGCTTCCTCCTTCTGTTTCTGAAAAATGAGCTCAACAGTTTTGCACACCTGTCGGCAAGCACATTGCCCTCAATCTCCAACTGATGATTGAGCCGATTTTCCGACCCTATCCGGTAGAGTGAAACAACCGCACCGCCCTTTGGGTCCGGGGCCCCGAAAACCAGCCGCCCTACCCTGGCATGGATAAGGGCGCCAACGCACATGACGCAGGGCTCAATGGTAACATAAAGGGTCGTGTTGAGCAGCCGGTAGTTGCCCAGCTTTTTCCCAGCCTGCCGCAGCACCACCATTTCAGCATGGCCGGACGGGTCAGAGTCGCCAATGGACCTGTTGCCGTCCAATGCAATCACCGTGCCCGTTTCGTCCACCAGGACGGCACCGACGGGAACCTCGCCCCGCTCACCGGCTTCACCAGCCGCCTGGAGCGCGAGCTCCATGAAGTACAGGTCCTGCCCGGCTGATTTTTTCGGGATATCCGGCATATCGCTTCACTCCGTTTCAAACCACAGAAGGGCAAGGGCACATCTTGTTATTGTTACCGGAAAGGGCGCAGCAACAAGCCATCCCGGCTCTGTAACAGTATAATCAGTCTGGCAAATGCGCAACTGCCGCCCGTTTCATTGCAGCCCCTGAGAAGCTCCGGGGAGAACTGCGCCCCGGCAGGATCTCTTCTGTTTTTTTTCTCAGCCCCCATGATCCTGTAGATAAATTTGATGCCCTGTACTATTATAACCTATCTTACACAATCATATAATTACTTCAAAGGAGGCAAGTGATGGACAAGTATGTTTGCACCGTGTGTGGCTATGTTTACGATCCTGCTGTCGGGGACCCTGAAGGTGACATTGCACCCGGCACCGCATTTGATGACCTGCCCGATGACTGGGTCTGCCCGGTGTGCGGCGCCGACAAGGACCAGTTCGAACCGGAGGCGTAAGTGACAAAATACCTCGTAATCGGCAACGGCGTCGCCGGGACTACCGCTGCGGAACAGATCCGCAAACATGACGGGGAGGGTGAGATAACCCTTGTTACCGCTGAGGGCGTCCCCTTCTACTACCGGGTCCGGCTTCCCGACTATCTGGGCGGAGAGATCGCGGGAGACGCACTCATCGCTAAAAAAAAAGAGTGGTACGGGGAAAGACGCATAAACCTCCTCCTCAGCACCAGGGTAACGGGGGCCGACCCCGAGGAAAAAAGGGTCCTGACCGCCACGGGACAGGCGCTGGCCTATGACAGGCTGCTGCTGGCCAGCGGCAGCCGCCCCTTCATCCCGGACATCAAGGGAGCCCGGAAAGAGGGCGTGTTTGTCATCCATACCATTGAGGATGCCAGGCGGATAGCCTCGGCCGCTGCAGGGGTGAACAATGTTGTCATCATAGGCGGCGGCCTCCTGGGCCTTGAAACGGGCAATGCCCTGCGCCGCCGCGGCAAAAAAATCGCCGTGGTTGAATTCTTTCCCCGTCTTCTGCCGCGCCAGCTCGACAACGAGGGCGCCAAAAGGCTGCAGCAGATCTTTGAGGCCGATGGCTTCACCTTCCGGCTGGATTCTACGACCAGGGAAATAACCGGGGCAGAAAAGGCCGAGGGGATAGTCCTGGAAAACGGCGAGACCCTTGCGGCAGAGATGGTTATCCTTTCCGCCGGCGTCAGGCCCGACCTGGATCTGGCAACTATGCTGAAGGTCAAAACCGGCCGGGGAGTCATTGTCGACGAGCACATGGAGACGAGCCGGCCGGATATATACGCCGCAGGCGATGTCATTGAATTCGAGGGCAGGATGTACGGCATCTGGCCGGCGGCCATGGAACAGGGCAAAATTGCCGGCATCAACATGGCGGGCGGCCAGGCGTCCTACCGGGGAACCACCCTGTCAAACACCCTGAAAGTCGCGGGCATCGACCTTGCCTACTGCGGCGACATCGATGCCGAAGGCAACTACGAATCCAGGGTTGCCGTATCGGCAGATACCTACAAGAAAGCAGTCATTGACCGGGACAGGGTTATCGGCTGCATCATGCTCGGCGACCGCAAAAATTTCAAACAGATCCACGAGGCCATTGCCACGGGGAAGGCCATCGTCGACGAAATCGATGCAATGCTTGCCCGCTGATCAGCCTTCCGACCGTTTCCGCTTCAGGGCGTAATTGGCCGCCTCCCAGCCGGCAACGCACCCCTCTCCCACGGCCTTGGCCATCTGGTAGGGGTGGCCGGCAATGTCACCCGCGGCGTAGACCCCTGTTATGTTGGTCTTCTGCTTCTTGTCGCACTCAATATGGGTAAAGGTATCTGAATCGAGCTGCACCCCGAGGGCGGTGGCGAGTTCCAGGGCCCCCTTGGCGCCGAGCTCGATAAAGATGCCCTCCACTTCCAGCCGGGTTCCGTTTTCCAGCAGGACATTCTCGACGCTGTTTTCGCCGGCGATTTCCGTGACCCAGGTATTGCCATGGACCTGGACCCCGCTGTCTCCCAGTTTCTTTTCCATTTCCGCCGACACGGCAAGCTCCCTGGCAACGAGGTGGACCTCCGCGGCATATCCCAGCAGGGTCAGGGCCCCGTCAACCGCGGCACTTTCGTTACCGACGACGGCGACCCTGAGATTCCGGTAAAAGTTGGCGTCACAGTCGACGCAGTAGCTCACTCCCCTGCCGGCAAGCTCCTTCTCCCCTTTCACCTTTAGCTTTTTCCGTGAGGTCCCGGTGGCAAAGATGACGCTGCGTCCCTTGATCGTCCTGCCGCTTTCGACCCGGACCGCAAAGGTTTCCGAGCCATGCTCGACGTGCAGGACGTCTTCGGCAAGGTATGCCGCCCCGAAGCGCTGGACCTGGTCAATGCCGACTGCCAGAAGGTCGGCGCCCTCGCGGACACCGTCAACGCAGAGATAGTTTTCAATATGGGCCTTGTAGAGGCTGCTCCGCTCCGGCCGACCGAGGACGAGGACCGCGGCCCGTTTGCGGGCTGCGTTTATAGCGGCCTGTAGACCGGCAGGGCCGGCCCCGATGATGACGACATCATAGAGTTCTTCGTTCATTTCTCACTCCCGTGGTTCAAGGTTATTCCCTTTATGTCTGAAAAGTATTGGCATTGCAAGCAGCTTTTTCCTCCAGCTGCCGCTGCGGTTTTTTACAAGGCCGGCGAAACGATTTCTTCATGGGGCCAGGGCTGACCCCGCTTTATGCCGTTTCTGTGAACGGCGGCGGAACAATCTTCATATTTTTTTCCTGTCAATATCGACAGCGGGAAAAATATCGGCTATAGTAGCGGGCTTTTGCATTAAATGGCACCTGC
>JAFDCC010000233.1 GCA_019312985.1 Deltaproteobacteria bacterium | reverse complement strand
TTCCCCGGTGCTTTTCTTTCTCATGCTTCTCCGGGATGAGGCACACCGGTTCGGCATTTCCTTCCACCGCAGGATGCGCCGGAAGAAAACCCTGGCCTCGGAACTTGACGCGGTGCCCGGCATCGGCCCGGCCCGCCGGAAGATGCTGCTGAAAACCGTGGGCAGCCTGGCACAGATAAAAAAAGCCGGGCAGGAGGAGCTTGCAGCGGTTGACGGCATCGGGCCCGAACTGGCCGCAGAGATTCACCGCTTTTTTCACGGAGGCCCGAAAGGGTAGAACTGGTATGTTCAGGATTGTCGTTTTTGAGGAACATGGGTCCGGGGAAAAAAAGATACAGGGCATCACCGGACACGGCAGAGGCCTCGAAATCAGCAGACGTTTCAATATTGAGGCGCAGCTGCCGAAATTTGTCGATGAGCCGGAGCAGTACATCGAGGATGATTTTGAGGCCGATCTTGTCCTGGATTTTCTGAAGCATCCCGATCTTTCAGCACACCTTGCCCGGTTGTGCGTCGAAAAAAATATCCCGGTGATTGCCTCCGGCAAAAAACATGAGGGCGCCATGACGCCCTTTACCTGATGCGGTCTCGGACGCCTGCAGGCTGCAGGCGCCTACGGCAGCCAGTTCGGTCTGCCTGAATACAGCGTCCAGGTGGAGAATGACCGGATAGTTTCCCTCAAGGTCGAGCGGGGCGCCCCCTGCGGTGCCACGTGGGACGTGCTGCCGCGGGTCATCGGTCTCGACCTCCGGGATGCGGTTTCGACCCTGGCCCGTGAAGTGCAGTATATCTGCTATGCCGACCCCAGTGCTTTTGACCCCATTTCGGGGAAGAGCCCGCTGCACTACGCCGGTGATGTTCATGCCGCCGCCCTGAAAAAGGCATTGGCCGCACTGAAATCCTGAACGGCGGGGACTTGTTTAAACTGGAGATTACCTTACTGTATTGGACATGAAGAAAAAGGGCCGCTACATCAAAAAAACACGCCTGATGTTTTTCTCTCCCTGGCTCCTGGCCGCGGCAGTGGGCCTCCTTTCCCTCATTATTGTTATTTTTGCCGCCAACAATATCAAGCGGGAGAAGAACATGCTGACCGACGGCCTGTTCCGCAAGGGGGATGCGATAATCCGCTTCGTGGAGGCCGGCATGCGTGCCTCGATGATGACGGGCATGGTCAGCGGCATGATGGGAATGGATGTGCCGGAAACTTCCGGGGCAGCCCAGACTCAGCGCCTCATTGAGCAGGCCTCCGAGTCTCCCGATATCTACTACATTGCCATCATCGATGTGGCGGGCAGGGTTATCGTTCACAGTGATCCCGAGATGATCGGTACAAAGATCGTGCGTGACATCACCATTCTCAACGAGGCGGATCCCGGCGGCACATCGCATATTGTCAACATGCAGAGCCGCTTCAAGGTGTTCGAGGTCCTGGGGCCGTTCAGGCCTTTTCGGGGCCGCGGCGGGCTGCAGCAATGGCGGGAGCAGTTCAGCCAGCAGTATCCCGTCAAACCCGGCACCTCCTCCCAGGCCGCTACACCATCGGACACCATCCACCAGGCAACACTCGGATCTGACAAGCACCCGCAGTTCATCCTTGTCGGCCTTGACATGACCGACCTGCAGAACACGATGCGGCGCTACCGCTACCAGATGATCTTCATGTCCGTGACACTGCTGCTCATCGGCCTCGGCGGCTGGATTTCACTCATGGCAGCCCAGAGTTACAGCGTTTCGCAGGAGACGCTCAGCAGGGTCCAGGCCTTTACCGGCATGCTGATCTCACGGCTGCCGGTGGGTATTATCGCCACGGACAGGGACGGCAGGATCAGGACGCTTAACGCCGCGGCTGCCGCCATGACGGGCCTCGATCCGGAACGGGTCCGCAACAGTAAGCCGGAAGCGGTGCTGCCGCCCGAAGTTACCAGGTTTTTTGCGCTGCAGGACGAAAAAGATGAAATGACTGACCGGAACGTCTCCCTGGCCGGGACTGACAATGTCCGCTACTCTCTGCATCTCAGTTCTCTTCCTGTCTATGACCAGAATGCGGGGTTTGTCGGTCGGGTGCTGCTCATGTACGACCTTTCGGAACTCAAGAGGCTGGAAAAGGAGGTGCAGCGTCATGACCGGCTGGTTGCCCTTGGCAAGATGGCGGCCGGTGTTGCGCACGAGATAAGAAATCCGTTGAGCTCCATCAAGGGGTTTGCAACGCTCCTCGGATCCAGGTTCCAGGACGGCAGCCAGGAGCACGAGGCGGCGGATCTCCTGGTGCAGGAAGCGGAAAGGCTGAACCGCAGCATCACCGAACTCCTCAACTATGCCCGGCCCACCACCTTGAACCGGGTACAGCTCAACCTTGGGGAACTGGTGAGCCAGTCGCTGAAGCTGGTCAGCAGTGATGCCCAGGCCCTGGGGGTGAAGATCGACCTGACCGTAGAAGACGATCTGCCCACCATTGCCCTGGACCGGGATAAAATTAACCAGGTACTGCTCAACCTTTACCTCAATGGTCTGCAGGCCATGGAGGACTCGCCCGCTGAAAAGAAGCTTTCGGTATCGGTGCAGCTCGAGCAGGAAATGCTGGTCGTCATGATAAGTGACAGCGGCAAGGGGATCCCGCCCGAGGACCTCGACAAGGTTCTCGACCCTTACTTTACCACTAAGCCTGAGGGAACAGGCCTGGGACTTGCCCTGGCCTA
>JAFDCC010000232.1 GCA_019312985.1 Deltaproteobacteria bacterium | reverse complement strand
CCAATCTTCACTGATATTTTGAATTTTCAGTGCGCCACCAATCGCAGCGGTGGCTATCATGACCCGTACCTGACCTATCCCTCCTTTTCGCCAACCGGCGGTCTTGACAAGATCTTTTACCGTGGACCAATGGAACTTCTGAAGCGGCGACGCTGCTGGATGGGGATCACCAGACTGGCAAGCGACCATCTTCCCGTCATAGCCGAATTTAAACTGAATCCTTCTGGATACCGCCCGGCTGCAACACCTGAGAGCAGTGACCAGGCAGAAGCTGACGCCGACAACATCCATTTCCTGATATGATTTAAAACATTGCCGGACTCTTTTTTTCAATTTACTATACAGGCATCTGTTTGACTTTTTAAGCCCAGGCACCGCCGGCAGTTTACCCATTTGTCTTCAGGCACTTTTCTGCCTGCACCCGGGTGAAAAGATAGTTTCCGTGTACATGTCTGGATAAGACTTTGGAAAATCAAGAAAACAGAAGCGGTGTACATTCAGCTGCTGACGCGGCCTCCCGCCTGCTTGCAGTGGTAAGGGAGTTGGCCGCCGAAGTTCATCCGGGGTCAAAAGAATTTATCAGAGCAGACCTGGACAGCTCCCTTGACCGGGATCTCGGTTTTGACAGTCTGGCCCAGATAGAACTCCTGGTACGCATTGAAAAATCCTTCAACATCTCACTCTCCGAACAGATCCTGGCAACCGTGGATACTGTCCGTGATCTTCTGAGAGCTGTCATAACCTCCGGTGCCGGAAAATACGAAACCATTAACAGAGAAATAACAGCGGTAAAACTGACCGGCGTAGAAAACGCACCGCTCTCGGCACAGACCCTGGTTGAAGTTCTTCAGTGGCATGTTGAAAAAAATCCCGACCGGCCTCATATCCGCTTTTACAGTGACCAGGACAAAGATGAGATCATCACCTACCTTGATCTATGGACCGGCGCCGAACTTGTAGCATCGGGACTGCAGCATTTCGGGCTTGAACCCGGCGAGTCCGTTCTTATCATGCTGCCGACAGGGCGGGAATATTTTTTCACCTTCTTCGGAATTCTTCTTGCAGGCGCCATTCCCGTCCCGGTCTATCCACCCGGTCGACCTAAGCAGATAGAAGAACACCTGCTGCGCCACAGCGCCATTGCTAATAACTGCTTGGCAAGGATCATGGTGACGGTGGAGGAGGCAAAACAGTTTGCCCGGCTCATGCATACCCGGGTAGTCCATCTGCGCCATATTGTCACCGTATCAGAACTGCACCGGGCAGGCACAGAAGCCCTGTCCCTTTTCAGAAAACCTGTACTCACCTCAGAAGACATTGCATTCCTGCAATACACATCCGGCAGCACGGGTATGCCCAAAGGTGTGGTCCTCAGCCATGCAAACCTGTTAGCCAACATCCGTGCCATGGCAACCGTGCTTGGCGTTACCTCGGAAGATGTCTTCGTAAGCTGGCTGCCGCTTTATCATGACATGGGACTGATCGGAGCCTGGCTTGGAAGCCTTCATTTTGCCTGCCAGTTGATCATCATGTCTCCCCTTGCCTTTATAGCCAGACCGCGGCGCTGGCTCTGGGCCATCCACAAGTACGGCGGCACCTTATCTGCTGCCCCTAATTTCGCCTATGAACTCTGCCTGCGCCGTCTTGAGGATAAGGATATTGAGGGGCTTGATTTAAGCACGTGGAGGATAGCCTGCAACGGTGCTGAATCGGTCAATCCTGCTACCATCATTGAATTTGTCAGGCGGTTCACCAGGTATGGCTTCAAGCCGGAAGCCATGATGCCAGTTTACGGCCTGGCAGAATCAACCGTCGGCCTTGCATTCCCTAAATCCGGAAGCAGGTTCAGAATTGACAGGATCAGGCGTGAGACGTTCATGGATACGGGAGCGGCAATCCCGGCTGAGGAGTCTGATAGCGGAGCACTGGAATTCGTCAGCTGCGGTGAACCTCTGCCCGGGCACCAGATCAGGATTGTTGACCCGGCTGACCGGGAACTCCCTGAACGGGTTGAAGGGAGCCTGCAATTCAGCGGACCATCAACAACGACAGGATACTTTAAAAATCCTGAGAAAACACGGGAACTCTTCCACGGCGAGTGGCTGGACTCGGGCGACAAGGCCTATATGGCCGAAGGCTCTGTTTTCATCACCGGGCGTTCCAAGGATATCATCATAAAGGCGGGCCGCAACATTTACCCAGCTGAACTGGAAGAAGCCATAGGCAAGATTGAAGGCATCCGAGAGGGAAACGTTGCGGTTTTCGGTTCAAAGTTCTCCGAAAGCGGCACAGAACGGCTTATAATCCTTTCTGAAACGCGGAAGAAAGATGAGCAAGCCCGGGCAGATATCAGGGCCAGGATCAATACCATTGTCACCGACCTGATTGGCGCCCCTCCCGATGAAGTGGTGCTGGCACCCCCGAACACGGTCCTGAAAACATCCAGCGGCAAGATCCGCCGTAATGCCAGCAGGGACATTTACGAGCATGGACTTATCGGCAAACCGCAGCAGGCTGTCTGGCTGCAACTCGCCCGCTTTACGGCAAAAAGTCTTAAGCCCTGGCTGCGTAGCTTTTTCCACCAGACCAGGGCAGGAATTTATGCCTCCTGGTGCTGGCTTCTCTACACTCTGCTTGCCCCGCCTGTCGGCATACTGGTTTTTTTGCTGCCCGCTGAAAAACTTCGCTGGTCGACCATGCGCATCGCGGTGAAAGTCCTCGCCACACTGAGCGGGACAAAAATCATGGTCCACGCCAGCAGCAACCTGCCACAAAAAAACGAGCCATGCATCTTTGTTTCCAATCATGCCAGCTACCTTGACGCTTATGTCCTCACCGCCATACTCGATCGCCCTTTCAGTTTTATTGCCAAAGCCGAACTTCAATCCAAATTCATAGTTAAGATTCTCCTCAAGCGAATCGGGACCCTGTTTGTCGAGCGTTTTGACCAACAGAAAAGCATTGATGATGCCAGAATTGTTGCAGAAGAAGGGGCTACAGGGCGCTCCCTCTTTTTTTTCCCGGAAGGCACATTCAT
>JAFDCC010000231.1 GCA_019312985.1 Deltaproteobacteria bacterium | reverse complement strand
CAACTTCAGCCACTGGTCCATTCGGCTGCAGGTGCTTCTCACCGGCATGGCGCCGAAAAGCAAGCAGCTGCCCTACGAGTTGTACAACACCCCCAACATCCGGGTCATCACCCTGAAGGACTTCCGCGCCTTCATCAAAAACCAGAGGTGCCGGGTCCTCAAAGAGGTGGCGATCAACACGCACCACCACGACACCAAGGGGCACGTCGTCAGCTTCCTGCAGGACTGGCGCGCCACCTACGGCATTTTCCTCATCGGCAAAGGGGAGACAACATGAAAAAAGTGAAGAAGAAAAAGAAAAAAGAGGTGGATTTCCTCGCCACCTACGACCAGTGCGACACCGCCATCGAGCCGGCGACGCCGCTCTACGGCGAGATTCCCGCCGTGGTCACAAAGCTCATGAAACTCCTGGCGGACAAGAACTCGTTCAGCCACGTCGAGCCGATCCCGATTCCTTCCAGCGAATCGGTGGTGGCGCTGATCCACCAGGCCCGGCGCATCCTCTTTCCCGGCTATTTCACCCAGTCGACCCTGGCCCAGGCAAACCTGGAGTATTACCTCGGCCAGGAGACCACCTGTTTCCTGGAGAACCTGTCGCGCCAGATAATCTCCGCCTTCCAGCACGACTGCTTCCGGCACGACCTGCCCTGCAGCAAGTGCTCCGAGCAGGGCCACGAAATCGCCCTGAAGATCGTCCAGGAACTGCCGGCCATCAAAAAGCTGATGGACACTGATATCCGGGCCGCCTATGAGGGCGATCCGGCTGCCAAGGGCTACGACGAGATCATTTTCAGCTATCCCGGCCTGCTGGCCATCTCCATCTACCGGCTCGCCAACCTGCTTCACACCCAAAAAGTGCCGGTCATCCCGCGCATCATGACCGAACACGCCCACAGCCTCACCGGCATTGACATCCACCCCGGCGCCACCATCGGCGAAAGCTTTTTCATCGACCACGGCACCGGGGTCGTCATCGGCGAAACCACCGAAATCGGGGCGCACGTCCGCCTCTACCAGGGGGTCACCCTCGGCGCCCTGTCGCTGCCGAAGGATGCCGGCGACCAGTTCCGCTATAAGAAACGGCACCCCACCATCGAGGATGACGTCATCATCTATTAGAACACCACCATTCTCGGCGGCGAGACGGTGATCGGCGCCCGCTCGGTGATCGGCGGCAACATCTGGATCACCGAAAGCGTCCCGCCCGACACCAAGGTGCTTCTGAAGCGTCCAGAACTGATCTATGCCGGCAACGGCCGCAAAAAAATGAAAAAGAAGGGGAAGTGACATGACCAGGATCAATGGAGACATCGCGCAGGTAGTCGGAAAAACCCCACTCGTCAAGCTCAACTGGGTCAGCAAGGGCCTGAAGGCAACGATCCTCGCCAAGCTCGAGTTCCAGAACCCACTGGCCAGCGTCAAGGACAGGATCGGGGTGGCAATGATCGACGCGGCCGAAAAAAACGGGCTGCTCGACAGCTCGACCACCATTATCGAGCCGACCAGCGGCAATACCGGCATTGCCCTGGCCTTTGTCTGCGCCGCCAGAAAATACCGGCTGGTCCTCACCATGCCGGAGACCATGAGCCTGGAGCGGCGGGCGCTGCTTCGTCACCTGGGGGCAGAGCTCTTTCTCACCCCGGGACCGGAAGGCATGAAAGGCGCCATTGAAAAGGCCCGCAGCTTAACGGACAAGGCCGCCAACACCTTCATGCCGAACCAGTTTGCCAACCCTGCCAACCCGGAGATCCACCGCAGGACAACGGCAGAGGAGATCTGGGCCGACACCGGCGGCGAGGTCGACATCCTCGTTTCCGGCATCGGCACCGGCGGCACCATCACCGGCGTCTCGGAAGTCATCAAGGCGCGCAAGCCTTCCTTCAAGACGGTGGCGGTGGAGCCGGCCGACTCGCCGGTCCTCTCCGGCGGCAAGCCCGGGCCCCACAAGATCCAGGGGATCGGCGCCGGCTTTGTCCCCGAAATCCTCAACACCTCGATCATTGACGATATCGTCACTGTTTCCAATGAAGATTCGTTCGAGACGGCCCGGAAGGTTGCCAAGCTGGAGGGGATCCTCTGCGGCATTTCCTCCGGCGCCGCCGTCTGGGCCGCACTGCAGGTGGCGTCCCGGCCGGAAAATGCGGGCAAGCAGATCGTCGTCGTCCTGCCCTCCTCGGGCGAGCGCTACCTGTCGACCGACCTTTTTGTCAAGGAGGAACTGGGCACAATAGCCTCCACGGCCAAGCCGGCAGAGAAGTAAAAAGAAGGAAAAACGGGATTGGGGTGACGGGAGAGCATCAGGCAATAAAAAAAGGGACAACAGCAGTTTTTTTCAGGGATAAATTATTCATTCCGGCCACGGAATTAAATTTTGCTGTTGTCCCTTTAGCATTCCACCCCCACGTGGAAATGCTTTTCACACCTTTCTTTATGCAATTAACATACCGCAACTCTGAAAAAACCGCTCTTTACTCGAGACAGCGTTTTCCTTCCTCCGCACCGCAAAGTGTCTTTTCGAAGAATCAGCAGGCAACTCACTTGAATAAAAAAGAAAAATATGTTTCTCAGGTGCTGCTTCACGGTCAGGAAGCAGCAAAAGAATACCTGCAATGGAAAGGAACCGCCTGTCTCCCCGGCGGGATCAGTTCGGAAGGGAGCCGCAAAGGAGTATCCGGGCAGCTGCAAGCGGGGTAAAATGACAAAAATTGTCAGCCTGGGAAGGGTGCTAGCCAACGCCGCAACAAAAACCGGCGATTTCTGCCGGGGGAGGGTTACCGGATCAGCCCGCGCAATCGTTTGGCCTTGTTCATCTCCTCGTTCATTTCCCGAACCATCCCCCTGGCACCGTAGATCATCCCGAGGTTGTAATGGGCATCGGCATTGTTTGGCCGCAGTTCGAGGGATTTCCGGTAATGGGCAATGGCTTTTTCATACTGGCCGAGGTTGAAGTAGACCGTCCCGAGGTTGAAGTAGATGCCGTACTTGTCCGGCATCATTTCACGGGCCTTTTCATACGCTGCCGCCGCCTCCTGGAAGCGGTTGAGCCTGAAATAGGCGCCCCCCAGGAGGACGTAGGAGTCGGCATGCCCCGGGTCATCGCCCAGCGCCAGCCGGGCATTTTTCGCCGCAAGCTCATAGTTGTTGAGTTTCTGGTAGATGGAACCGCGCAGATGGTAGACCGGGGCCCGAACAACCTGGCCGCCCCGGATCATGTTGTTTAAAATCTGCAGGGCCTCCTTGTACCGCCCCTCCTCAAAGTAGAGATTCGCCAGGTTGTAGGCGGGCCTGAATTCCTCCGGGCCGACCTCAACGGCCTTCTGCAAAACCGCCAAAGCCTCCGCCTTCCGGTTCTGCGCCTTGTAGGCCACATAGAGACCGAGGTAGCCGCGGGTCATGTTCGGCGACTTTTTCGCCACATCGGCCCAGACGTTTTCCCGGGATGTCCAGTCCTCGTTCCGCTGCAAGGTAAAGACCACAAGCAGAACCACAAGAGCGGCAGCCGCCCCCCGGACAAGAAGAATGCGGCGGGAACCAAGCCGGTAGAGCCCGGCAACCGCTGCCAGGATGAGAAAGGCAGTCGGCAGGTACATCCGATGCTCGAAGATGATCTCCAGGGGGATGACCGAGGATTCGATGACCAGGTTAGCCAAAAACCAGAAAATCGCGAAGGAGAGGAGACGGCTGCATTTGAAGAGCACGGCCATGGCCCCTGCAATGAGCACCAGGCAGGCAATGGCCAAAAACGTCGCAGCCGGCGCCAGGAGAGCGGTGGAAAGCGGGAAATCATAGGCGAGTGTCAGCCGCGACGGCAGCGGCAGGACCAGGAGCGAGACGTAGTGGACGAGCACCCGCGTTTCGGTGAGAAGCCTCTCCCCCATGGTGAAGTCCCGGGTGCCGTAGCCGCCGGGATCAAACAGGAGGGCAAAGGGATTGCGCCCCATGTAAAGCCAGCCGAATGCAGCAACCAGGAGCAGCGCCGCCGCCAGGAGAATAACACCTTTTCTGCTCCGCAGGGAAAAATTAAGGCCGCCCAGGAACCAGTACTCGTAGCCCAGGAGGAGCAGCGGCAGCATGGCACTGTTTTCCTTGCTGAACACGGCCAGGACGCCGAAGACCAGGCACAGCAGGAATAAAAAAAGGCGCCACCCCGCCCCACTGGTCCGCGTCCGCCCCAGGACGTAAAAGAGCAGGGACGCGGCGGTGAACATGCCGGCCATGACGGTCATGCGCTGCACTACGTAGGTCACCGCGTTGGTCTGAACCGGGTGCACCGCCCAGGCAAGGGCAGCCAGCAGGGCAACCTCGTTCACATGGCGGCATGTTTTTTTGCGGAAATGGAGGCCGAGGGTTAAGCGGAAGAGGAAATAGAAGCAGAAGGCGGCCGCGAGGTGGAGCAGGAAATTGACAAGGTGGTAGCCGAAGACGGCGGGCTCGGAAAGGCCGGAGCCGGCGAGCGGCGTTGTGCTGTGATAGTCAACGGCCTTCTTGTCGGCAAAGTAGTAATTCAGGGCAAAGGAGATTTTCGGCACCCAGCGGTAGCGGGAAGGTTCTTCCACCGCCGCCTCCTTCAGGCTCGCGAAGGAAATCTCGCTGATCTGCATGTGCTTGTTGCCGACGATATTGTGGTAGTCGTCAAAGAGGAAGGGACCGGAAAAGGAATTCCCGTAGGCAACAAGGGTTGCCGCTGCAAGGAGAAGCAGCGAGAGCGTTATCGTAAGAGAGTTCGTTCTTTTCATTTTCGGCCCTGGTTACCTGCGCGATATGTGGAAATTGGGAGCAGACCACGGTTCTGCATACAGAAACAACAGTAAAACAGTGAGATAAATCTTTGACCTGACCCCAATTTTTCATACTCCGCCCCAGATAGTAGCATATCGGACCGAGGGAGTTGAGATTTTTTTTGAGGCAGGAAAGAGGAGGGGAGAGGGCGAAGAGCACGAATGTGGACTTGAAGGGAAAAGGTGAGGAGAATGACAAATAAAAAATTCGACCTGCAGCTACCACATTGTGACAAATATTGTCAATTTTTCGGCGCATGTCACCATGATCCTGCCCCTGATAT
>JAFDCC010000230.1 GCA_019312985.1 Deltaproteobacteria bacterium | reverse complement strand
GAGCTTGCCCGCCTCTTTGCCGCGGCCGCCGCCCCGGTAACTGGCGGGCCGGCCCGCGACAGGGACGAAACCTCGGCCGCGAACATCTATGGTGCCCTCCATCAGGACGAGGCCGCGAAAATCGGCCTCCGCCAGAAAGAGCGGTTATGGCAGGCCAGGCTGGTGCTGAAGCTCGCGGAAATACTCGACAGCAGGGAGGCCGAGGTCAGGGCGGGACTGACGCGCATCGTCGCTGCCGAGCAGAACATGCTTGCCGCCCTCGGTGAGGACGAAACCCTTGCAGCGGCATGGCCGCAACAATTTTCCCCGAAACCAGCCGACGTCCTTGTTCCCCTGCGGCTGAAGGCCTGGGCCGCCCTCCACCTGGCGAACACCTCCCGTCCCGGCTTCCCGGTGCTCCTCGCAGCCGGCCGGGAAAGCGGGATAATTCTCCTGGACGGCTTTGAAAACATCTGGCAGAAAGCAGCCACGCCTCTCTTTACCCTCTCCTTCCCCGGGACTGTCCCGGCAGGTCCGGCGGAGATTCAAAATTTTCTTGCGGCCAGGAATGCGTTTCGTCAGACGGCACGGGAAAACATGGTGCATCTAGCCGAAATTATCCGGGCTGCGGCTGCAGGCGGCGAGGTGCCGGCGAGCTCTGCTGCTCGCGAACTTGCCGGCCAGGCTGCCGCCTGGGATGAAAAGGTGCGGGAACACTTCCGGGAGACCACACCGGAGATGGTGCGGCTGGCCTTCTCATGCTTTGACGGTGTCTCTTTTGCAGAGCTTTTCAACCGTCTTTTTCAGACGGAAGGCCCGGCCGCGGCAACGCCAGCATACCCCACGGCCGTGCTGGCAGTCCCGGTTTCCTGAAAGACGACCCCGGTTTCTCAGAGATTCTTATAGGGGTTAATGGTCAGGACCGGACAGGGCGAGGAGCGGACAACCTTTTCAGCGACGCTGCCGAACATCACCTTTTCAAGACCCTTGTAGCCATGGGTGCCCATGACGATCATGTCCATGCCGGTCTCTTCGGCATGGCGGATTATTTCTTCGGCCACGTCGCCGACTAAAATCTTTGCCTCGACGTCCTTGTGGCCTTCGAGGAATTTTTCCATTTTCTTTTCAGCCGCCTCGACCATCTCTTCCTCGAACTTGGCCACCGGCATGTGGGGAACAAAAAAACCCGAGTAGTCGTCAAAACTCTGGACGACAAAAACAACGTGGAGCTTGGCTTTGCACATCCCGGAAAGGGACCCGGCAGCCTCAAGAATTTTTCTGGAGTTTTCCGAGAAGTCCACGGGGACGAGAACCTTTTTGATTTCCATTTCACTCCTCCTCTCTTTTCGTGTTACGAGCGGTCTGTTCCATCGACGAAAACCACAAAGCAGCCAAAGCGACAAATTTTTTACGTTTACAGTGAGATAGGTACAATTTTCCACATAGCTCAGCCGAATGCAACATTATTTATTGGGCGCCGCTCTCCGGCATATGTGTCCCCCCCCTTTTCCGCATCAATACAATCGCTTTTTTTGACCTTTTGACATTGACCTGCCAGGGCATCGGCAATATAGTACCCTCGGTACACTATATCAAAATCCCCGTTTATCCCGATTCAGAACTACCAGTAAACAGGAGAGCCGAATGGAATTTGACGTGAAATGGATCGCCTGGGAGATCACCAGGCGCTGCAATTTAAACTGCGTGCACTGCCGCTCCTCATCGGAGCTGGAGATCGTGGGCCACCCCGATTTTTCCCTTGCGGAGGCGAAGAGGGTGCTTGACGACATCAGCTCCTATGCCTCGCCGGTGGTCGTCCTCTCGGGCGGCGAGCCGCTTCTGCGGGAGGATGTCTTTGATATCGCCGCCTACGGCACCGAAAAGGGTCTGCGCATGTGCCTCGCCACCAACGGCACCCTTGTGACCGACGAGATCTGCGAGAAGATCAAGAAGGCGGGCATCCGGATGGTGTCGCTCAGCCTCGACGGCTCCACCGCAGCTGTGCACGACGACTTCCGCAACCAGAAGGGAGCCTTTGACGGCACCATAAAAGCGGCCGGCCTTTTCCGGAAACACGGTATTGAATTTCTCATCAACTCCTCCTTTACGAAGAGAAACCAGGACGAGGTCCCGAAGATCTACAAGCTGGCCAAGGAGCTCGGGGCCACCGCCTGGTACATGTTCATGATCGTCCCCACGGGGCGCGGCCAGGACATCCTCGAGGAACTCATCTCGCCCGAGGATTACGAGGAACTCCTCAACTGGCATTACGACATGGAAAAGGAAGAGGACGACATGCTCGTTCGGCCCACCTGCGCACCGCACTATTACCGGATTGTCCTGCAGCGCTCGAAGAAGGACAAGGAAAAGTTCAAGCGCCGCTCGCTGAAATTTTCAACCGGGGGCTCCAAGGGGTGCCTGGCCGGCCAGCTGATCTGCCTCATTGATGTCGACGGCGAGGTGCAGCCCTGCAGCTACTTTCCGAAATCCGCCGGCAATGTCCGCAAGCAGTCTTTCAAGGAGATCTGGGAGAACTCGGAACTGTTCAAGAGCCTGCGGGATTTCAAGAGCTACAAGGGTAACTGCGGCAGCTGTGAGTACGTCAATGTCTGCGGCGGCTGCCGGGCCCGCTCCTACTCCATGACCGGGGACTACCTTGCGGAGGAACCCTTCTGCAACTACACCCCGAAAAAGCTGGAGAAGGTCTAGGGAAACGTAATAATTTCAGGAACTTTTAAATTCAGGCATTTGCAACTATAGCTACTTATACTTAAAAAATAATTCAAGGAACAGAAGATGAACGACACATTTCTGAAGGCATGCAGAGGCGAAAAGGTGGACTACACTCCGGTGTGGATGATGCGGCAGGCCGGGCGCTACCTCCCGGAATACCAGGCAGTGCGGAGTAAGCTCACCT
>JAFDCC010000229.1 GCA_019312985.1 Deltaproteobacteria bacterium | reverse complement strand
GACATGGTGATGATCTCTTCGCCCTGCTTGATAAAGACCGGTTTTTCGCTCTGCTTGTCAATGCGGGCCTGGATATCGAGGGCGAAGAAGTACTTTGCCTTTTCCGGCGCCCGGAAGAGGAAGAGGACATTCTGCAGAATGGCCTCGATGATCTCCCTTTTCTTCAGGGGATGCTTTATGGTCATGAGCTTTTCCCCGGCCTCGACAAAATGGCCGTCCAGTTCCTTGCGGAGAGAGGTGACCACCCCGTTTGTCAACGAGTTCATGGGCTTGGGGTTTTTTTCCCGGTTGAGGATATAGAGCAATGTGCCGGGGTGGTGATTCCACTTGCCGCCCGGGCCGGCCACCTCCTGTCCCTCACTCACCTTGAATGTGACACGCCCGGTGTGCGGCGTCGTGACATCGAGGTACTCAAAGGGATCAGAGCGGTACCTGTTGATTATTGCATCATAGTCAATATCGTCGTACATGGTCTCACGTCACGGTTCGCTGTTTTATCCCGCCGTTGGACAGTTACCGGTAATAGAGGTTTCTGCCGCCCATTGTCAGCAGGGCCCGGTAGAGGTTCTTGCGAAAATCCCGCCGGTCCCAGATGCCCTGGATGTGCCCCCGCTTGAGGGCTTTCCGGCAGTTGTGGTAGTCAGGCGGGATATCCTCCCCGGTGGTCTCGCGGATTACTCTGCTGCCGGCAAAGCCTATCCTGCTCGAGCGGATGGCGAATTGGTACGGCGAACAGCCGAGGAAACTGGCCACCGGCCCGGCATAGGAGTTGTTGTCATAGACTACGATGTAGAGACCGCCGGAATCAATATACTCCCGCACAGCCATGGTGCACTTCGGCATCTGGATGACACCGAGGGTCCCCTCGTGGATTCTAATGCCGCCGGTGGTATGGACATAGGCCAGTAGAGGCCTCCGCTTCAGGCGGGCCTTCTCGCAGGCCCTGACAAACTTCTCCCCTTCGGCCACACCGACGGTACCGTTGCGAAAGTCGCTGTAGAGCATGGAAACAACGATATCAACATCGAGGACCTTGGCGTAGAAGGTAATATTGGCGCTGTTGCGCCCGGTCCTGGCGCGGGCCTGCTGCAGCCGCTCGTCAAAACCTGGGTAGGACAGGGGGTTGAGTGAGCTCACCTCGCTGTTGAATACCTTGATGGAGTCGGGGTCGAAAAGGTGCTTGAGGTACCATTCGTACTCAAGGGGAAAATGGTGCCCGCAGTTTTCACAAACCCCGCAGAATTCACCGTACAGGTCGGGAACCCAGAGGTCGCGGCAGTTGTGCTTTAAGGCGTTGGGGCAGCTGATGGTCCGGTCTTCGTTGGCCAGCGGACTCGTATAGGTGCCCCAGATATCCAGTTCTTCAGGGATGCTCACCCGCTGCTCCATGACCGGCCTTGCTTTTTTGGCTTCAGGCGGGCGGCTGATGAAGTTGTAAGCCGTGGCAAACGGCGCAATTAATTTATTGATCAGGGCCGAGCCCTCGCCGGAAACATCCTTGATGACCTGTTCCACCTGTTTCTGGTGCTGCCGCAGCAGGTCGTAGCGGAAGGAGTAATAGAGCCTGAAAAGGATGTTTCGCGTTTTTCTGTAAAAGGCCTCTGACTGGGTCGGCCGGCCGCCAAAATAGCTCGCCGCCATATTTCTGTACTTTCTGGAGCGAAAGTTGAGCAGGCGTTTTATCTCGTCATTGCTGAGGTTCCAGGAGATGCTGATTTCAGGCTCTTTTGTCGCTGTTTCCTCGGCCTTTTTCAGCTTGACGTCGTATGCCCTGAAAGCCCTGAGGCTTTTGGTCTTCAGCACCACCTCATCCGTGGCCCGGACAACTTCGGATCGTAGCTGCTTGAAAAAGGTAAAGTCATCCCGCTTGGCGCCAAGGGTGGGCTCCTGGATTATGCGGTCTATGGTGCCAAGCTCCAGGTTGTTTTCTGCCGTGATCTTCAGCCGTTCGGCACAGGCATCGATGAGCTCGGCCGGCACCTTCTCGCCCTCGCGGATCTTTCCTTCAATGGCAGCGGCGCCTTCCGGGGAGATGACCGAATAGTAGCCGTGGGAGAACATCAGGCGGAAATCCGCCAGGCCGACGGCCTCCGCCCCGCCGGAGCCTCCCTCGGAGATAACCGATATCAGGGGTACCCGGAGCTTTGTCATGGCGTAGAGGTTCCTGGCTATCTGCTGGGCCGCGCCCGGATAGTCCTCCACCGGGAAGGAGCCGGGGGTAAAAATATAGAAATGGATGGGGATGCCTTCGGTCTCGGCAACGCGCATACAGCGCAGCGCCTTCTCGTTGCCCCAGGGCTTGCAGGAGCCACCGTTGCGGTACTCTTCGCCGTGCCCCTTTTCCTGGCCTATGACCATCACCGGCTGCGAATAGACCTTGTTTTTTATTCTCCTGACAATCTGGGCCTTGGCGGTAACCATTGAGGGGTCAATGCTGGCGTCCTCCTCGCCGCTTAACTCGGTGTAATCCTCGTAAACGTTTTCCAGGATGTCCTTGAGGGTGAAGCGCTGGGGGCTGCGGACAATGCGGACCCGCTCCATGGGGCTCAGGGTTTCCTCGCACCGCTCCTCGTTAAAGGTGAGAGCCTCTTCCAGTTCATGGATCTTCTCGGCAAGCACTTCTGTATCATAGTCATAAAAGGAGTTTTTCAGGTGGGTGTACTTTTCCTGAAAACCGGAGATATTGCCCCAGGAGGAGCTGTCCTTCACCCTGATGAGGTAGTTAAGCCGTTCTTCCGTCTTGTGCAGTCTTTTGCGAAGATCGTCCATAAAGTGTC
>JAFDCC010000228.1 GCA_019312985.1 Deltaproteobacteria bacterium | reverse complement strand
GCCCACGAGATCAGGAATCCGCTGAGCTCCATCAAGGGTTTTGCAACGCTCCTCGGATCCAGGTTCCAGGACGGCAGCCAGGAGCACGAGGCGGCGGATCTCCTGGTGCAGGAAGCGGAAAGGCTGAACCGCAGCATCACCGAACTCCTCAATTATGCCCGGCCCACCACCCTGAACCGGGTGCCGCTCAACCTTGGGGAGCTGGTGGGCCTGTCGCTGAAGCTGGTCAGCAGTGATGCCCAGGCCCTGGGGGTGAAGATCGTCCTGACGGTGGAAGACGACCTGCCCACCATTGCCTTGGACCGGGACAAAATTAACCAGGTACTGCTCAACCTGTACCTCAACGGTCTGCAGGCCATGGAGGATTCTCCCGCTGAAAAGAAGCTTTCGGTATCGGTGCGGCGTGAGCAGGAAATGCTGGTCATCAAAATAAGTGACAGCGGCAGAGGGATACCACCCGAGGACCTCGACAAGGTTCTCGACCCTTACTTTACCACCAAGCCTGAGGGAACAGGACTGGGGCTCGCCCTGGCCTACAAGATCATCGATGAGCACAAGGGAACCATCGGGTTTTCCAGCGCTGACGGCGAGGGAACCACCGTAACGGTTTCCCTGCCGCTCCTGTAATAAACGGGCCGGGCAGTGCGGAACAGCATGCATTCTCTCGAACTTTCATCACTGGAGCGGACCGGAACCCTTGGAAAAATCCTCGGAACGGTTGCTGCCCCGGGTGACGTCATCACCCTTGCCGGACCGCTCGGGGCAGGGAAGACCGCCCTGGTCCAGGCCATCGCCCGCGGTCTCGGTGTTGGACCGGAAACATACGTCACCAGCCCCACCTTCAGCCTGCTCCACGAATACCGGGGCAGGATCCCCCTCTACCACATGGACCTCTACCGCCTTGCAGGCGAGGAAGAGATAGAGTCCCTCGGCTTTCCGGAGTACTTCTACGGTGAAGGCCTGACCGTCATCGAGTGGCCGGAGAGGCTCGGGAGTTTCATGCCGGCTGAACGGCTGCACATCGAGCTTGCCATAAGCGGTGAAACTTCCAGGAGTGCCCGTCTGACCGGATATGGCTCCCTGTGGCAAAAAAAAGTAACTGATATACTCGCCAGGGTATAAAAAGGATTTTTCCGAAGCTGGTTGCATACCGAACCGAGGCATGCAATCCGGGAATTTCCGTAGGATTTTGACCAAGCTGGTGCCTCCCTCAGAAGTCACATAATATTTTTTATTTCCGGGGGAGACCAAGGGAGAAAAAACCGAATAGACTCCATGGCACCGGGTTAAGAACCGGTACTTTACTATTGCGGCGGGTGTTTTATTGCGGCCAGGAGAGGTGAAGAACCGGCTTTCCCGCCTTCATTTCTGCCTGGCAGCCAATGGGCAGGGTCCAGTTGCGGCGGCCGTGGCCAGCCGGAAAATTCCCCCAGATCGGGATATCATGTCCTGCCAGCAGTTCCAGCGCCCGTACCTGAACAGCCTGCTGCGCCTCTTGTATCTCCCTGCCGTCAACGTCGCTGAAGGTCCCGAGGATTAGGCCTTTTATCCGCTGCAGCCGGCCGGCGCTCGCCAGGTGGGTCAGGAAACGGTCGAGCCGGTAGGGCGGCTCGCCGGTGTCTTCCACAAAGAGGATTGCCCTGTCCCAGGCAGGTTCGTACGGGGTGGCAATCAGGTGGGCCAGGGTCGCGAGGTTGCCCCCGAGCAGGATCCCTGCCGCACTGCCGTCTTTTACTATTGTAACCTTAGGCGGATCCAGCGTGACGGGTCTTCCGCCTTTCAGTGTTTTGAAGAATACAGCCTGTGATTCCCGGTCGCATCCCGCCAGGGTTGTGACAACCGGGCCGTGAAAGGTGACCAGCCCGGTTTTTTTATGGATGGCATGCAACAGGACGGTCAGGTCGCTGAAGCCGATAAGCATTTTCCGGTTTTTCCTTATCTGCCCCATATCGACCAGGTCGGCGATGCGCAGGGAGCCGTAGCCGCCCCGGGTCGCGACAAGTCCCTTCACCTCCGGGTCGGCCCAGAGTCTGTTGAAGTCAGCGGCCCGTTCCTCGTCCCTACCCGCAAGGTAGCCGCTTCCGTTGAGAAGGCTTTCGTTGTATACCACCCTGAACCCCTTCTGCTGCAGAAGCTCTACCCCGGCAACAAAATTTTCCCTGCTGACGAGCGGGCCGGCCGGGGTGACCAGGCCGATGGTGTCGCCTTTGCGGAGCGGGGGCGGGCAGATATTCCTTTGAGCCGTTTTCCTACCTGTTTTTTTCATAAAGAAGCGAGAGCCCCTTCAGCGTCAGCATGGGGTCGACAACCTGGATGGCTTTCGAGTACGGCGCGATGAGTTCCGCCATGCCCCCCGTGGCAATGATCTGGGGGACGTCAGGCAGCTCGGCGGCCAGCTTTGCCGTGAGGCCGTCCACCATGGCGCCGTAGCCGAAGAGGAGACCAGACTTGATGGCATCAACGGTGTTGGCGCCGATCGTTTGCGGCGGCGGCTTGGAAATGTCTATGCGCGGCAGCTTGGCGGTGTGGCTTGCCAGGGCGTCCAGTGAAACGCTGATGCCTGGCATGATGGCACCTCCCAGGTATTCGCCCCTGGCGGAGATGCAGTCAAAGGTAATGGCAGTACCGAAATCAACGACGATACAGCAGCCGCCGTACTGGTCAAATGCTGCCACCGCGTTGACAATCCTGTCGGCACCGACCTCGGCCGGATTGTCCGTTGCCAGCGTAATGCCCGTTTCAAGGGAGCGGCCGTCGACGAGAAGCGGCTCGCACTCGGTGTACCGGGCGGCAAAATCCTGCCAGGCATGCTGCTGGGTCGGAACAACACTGGCAATAATCACGCCGCTGATGTCCTGGAACGTGATATTCTGCATGGAAAAGAGGGTCAGAAAACGGGCGGCCAGTTCGTCGGCTGTTTTCTGCCGGTCCGTTTTCAGCCGCCAGTGGCAGAGAAGGCGGCCTTTCTTGAATATACCACAGACGGTCTGGGAGTTGCCGACATCTATTGCGAGAAGCATGGTTTACCGGCCTGTTTCATAGCAGTGAAAGCAAAATGCAATAACGGCCCTGCAGGGCCGGTTGCATGTCAATAGTACGGGAACTCAGGTGGATAATCAAGGGGCGGTCCGGCCGGGGTGAAGGAAAGCGGTGCGCCCGGAAGCCGCGCTAGGCGGTGCCGGCAGTGTACTTTGCAATGAACTCCTCGAGCATCGCCTCCTTGTCAGCCGGCAGCTGGCCGAATTGCAGGCAGCATTGGCGTTCGGTGATGATGCTGAAGGAGAGGTGATTTTCCACCTTGAAATCAAAGACGTTTTCGATGGGGATGTTGGTCATGAGAAAGTCGCTGTTGACAAGTATATCGACGTCCGCGGCATTACCGAGCCAATTGCTCTGGTCAAGGTAGCGCACCGCCATGCCGCCCTTGCTGATGTTGACGATTCTTGC
>JAFDCC010000227.1 GCA_019312985.1 Deltaproteobacteria bacterium | reverse complement strand
TGGTGCAGGGTTGAGAGCATGACACCGAAAACCACGGCGCCGACCATGATTTTATTGACAGCATTCAAGGCGTTTTTCATGCCGAATCGTTCAAAAAACATGGGGGAGGCCTCTATGGCCAGGGTTGTTGTATAGAGAATAACGTGAATGGCAACTATCCACATGACAGAATGGACCTGCCACATAATTGACGGGTGCCATAAGCGGAAAGGGTGACCGATGTCGAGGAAGAGGGCAATGATTGCCATGAGGTAACCGAGAAAAGCGGTGAGGATTGCCGGTCTCCCGATGGGCTTGTATTTTTTCCAGTTAAAGAGATACACTGCGGCTGCGATGATAAATCCGCCGGCAGCCATGGCTACTCCCCCAAGGACATCAAAGCCGAGCCAGAACCCCCACGGGTAAACATCATTCATGTTGGTGGAGGCACCCAGCCCTTTTGCCATCCTGTAAAATGCTACCGCCCCCCCGACAAGTATCAGCAGAAACAGAACCACTGTATTGGGGGTCCACATTTTTATGTCACGTTCAGAACTCATTGCATAACCTCCGTTCAGTAGCGATCAGGTATACGGTGTCTCTTCCGGTGCATCCCAGAAGCAGGCCCTGTCTGAAAATGATGTATTGAGCGGCACAGCCGTGCAGCCGATGGTGCGCAATTCCTCGACAACTGCCGTGATGAGTTTGTCAAGGCTGGCTTCAACGGTTGCGGTCAGTTCAAGTCCGATGTCAACACTTTCCGGTTCCATGCCGAACAGCACCAGGTTCTCGGGCAGGTTCTCGGTCAGCATTGCTGCCGCCAGAAGATCGGAGAGTCCCAGTTGATGCGGCGAGATTCTCGTGCGGAAAACAGCCGGGACATCTTCGTTTTCAATCCGGTAGACGCTCCCCGGCTTCCGGTCATGGGTCATGGCGTCAATGATTATAAGGGTGTCCCGGTCCTGAATGTGGCGGAGCAGTTCAATGCCTGATGTGCCGCCGTCCAGAAACTCAACATTATCTGAAAAGCTGTAGCGTCTTTTCAACTCGTTGAGGGCCCGGACACCGACCCCTTCATCAGTCAGAAGGACATTACCTATTCCAAGGACGAGTGTGTTCAATGCAGCTCCTTTTTTAGAGTACCTTGACCCTGACAATTTCATTGTTCTTTTTGTCGACCATGTGAATGGCGCATGCCAGGCACGGGTCAAAAGAATGGATGGTCCGCAGGATTTCCAGCGGCTTCTCAGGATCTGCCACCGGGTTGTCGAGCAGGGCCGCCTCGTAGGGGCCAAGTTCGTCCTTGCCGTTGCGGGGACCGGCATTCCAGGTTGAAGGCACGACCGCCTGGTAGTTCTTGATTTTGCCGTTTTCTATGACAACCCAGTGGGACAGGATGCCGCGGGGTGCCTCGTGGTAACCGAAACCCTGCTGCTCGCCTTTTGGAAATGTCGGCGGGTTGAAGGTTGTTGCATCGCCGCTGGCGATATTGTTGACAAGCAGGCTCCACTGGCTGTTCAGCGTATCGTTCAATACGGCGCAGCGGATGACGCGGGCGGCGATTCTGCCGATGGTTGAATGAAGCGCACCGACCCCGACCTTTGCACCTGCGAGGGAACTGACCGTGTCAAGAACCTGGGTGGCGTACTTCTGGGTAGGCTTGTGGCCGGCGGCAAACATGGTCAGGACATTGGCAAGGGGGCCGACCTGGGCCGGCTTGTCCAGGAAGGTGGGGGCCTTGACCCAGGAATATTTGCCGTCATCCTGCCAGTCGGTGTATTTGGGGACGGTTTCCTCTTTATAGGGATGGCGGGTCCACTCACCGTCATACCATGAGTGTTTGATCGATTCCTGGACATTGTCTTCAAAGTAAGGATCGTTGAAACTCGTGATGGGGGTGAATTTGCCAATATCACCATCAGGGATATAGCCGCCGGGAAGGGCAAACTCGGTGCCTTTTGAATCAATGGGCATGTCCGGCGCGGCGAGGTAATTGGTGACACCCTTGCCATAGCCGGTCCAGTCGGCGTAGAAGGCGCCGACCGCTGCGACGTCAACCAGGGCTACCTTCTTGACAAAGTCATTGACCTCATCAATCAGGGTTTTGATGTGGTAAAGCTTTTCCATATTCAAGGTGTCCGGACTGTCGAGATTGATGGCATTCGCGACTCCCCCGACACCGACGTTCTGGATATGCGGTGTTTTGCTGCCGAGAATTGATACGACCTTGTTGATATTTCTCTGGTACTCCAGGGCCTGGAGGTAATGGGTCGCTGCCAGCAGGTTTACCTCGGGCTTGAGTTTCATGGCCGGGTGACCCCAGTAGCCGCTGCCGTAAATGCCGAGCTGTCCCGAATCAACAAGACCCTTCAGCCTGTCCTGGGTGTTTTTAATTTCCTGGTAACTGTTCCGGTGCCAGTCTGAAAGACTCTGGCCCAGTTTTGCGGTCGCCTTGGGATCAGCTGAAAGGGCGGAGACGATATCCACCCAGTCGAGGGCGCAGAGGTGATAGAAATGGACAATATGATCATGCACTGCATGGGCGCCCATGATCATATTACGGATGTACTGGGCATTGACCGGGATTTCCATGCCCAGGGCATTTTCAACCGAACGCACTGAAGCCAGTGCGTGGACTGACGTTCAGACCCCGCAGAAGCGCTGGGTAAATATCCACGCGTCCCTTGGATCCTTTCCCTGGAGAATTACTTCAAAGCCGCGCCACATCTGGCCCGAAGACCAGGCATTTGTGACCTTGCCGCCGTCAACCTCGCAGTCGATCCGCAGGTGCCCCTCAATCCGCGTCACTGGATCAATTACAATTCTTTTTGCCATGTATCATTTCCTCCAGAGTGATTGTTATGCTAGTGGAAGCCTTATAATTAAAAACATCCTATTTTTCGGATTTATCACGTGTCACCAGGTGGCTGACGGCGCCGGCAACGACCAGTGCCCCGATAAGCCAGGGGATTTTCACGATGTAATCCCAGGTCAGTTCAGGGTAGGCCTGGGAGGTTATATTGGGATTGAATCCGAGCTTGTCAAATGACACCCCGGCCATGAGGAGGTACTGGGTGCCGCCCGCTTCCTCCAGGCCGTATACGTGATCATAGTAGGGGGTGACCTTCGTGGGCATTGTTGCTGATGAACCGACTGTCTGCAGCGGATAGTCATAATAGGTGCCCGGCGTGAGAGTAAGGCGGCGTTTGGCCTCTTCCCGCAAGTCGACAACCTTGCCGAAGATGGAGGCGCCGGTGGGGCAGAATTCACAGCAGGCCGAGTAACCGTTGTCCTTGAACCTGTGATGGCAGAGCTGGCACTTTACTATGCTGGGTGTGGCATTTTCCCATTCGAATTTCGGAATGCCGAAGGGGCAGGCAATCTGGCAGTAACGGCAGCCGATACACTTTTTCGAGTCATAGGAAACCACCCCGTCGTGCGAGCTCTTACGGAGGGCTCCCACCGGGCAGACAGATGCGCAGGCCGGTTCGATACAGTGAAGACAGTGCATCTTGACAAAGGAGTAGCCGTCGGTCTCCGAATCCTTGTTGACCCCGGTACCGCTTTTGTACGTCTTGATAATATTCAGGGTTTTGGATGAGAGATCAGCCGGCGCGTCGTAAATCCTGTTGGGCGTGATATGCTCATAGGGAATAGTGCCGTCTTTCTGGTAAACGGCTCCGCCCTCGACGCTGTTATATTTCTTGCAGTTGACCATGCATGACTTGCAGCCTATGCAAAGGGTTGCATCATAGAGGATACCTACCGCATTGGGAGGCAAGTGTGGAGTAGCGGCGAAGCTGGGTGAAACATCTGAGGCCAGAAGCAAGCCGCTCCCTGCTGACAGTTTCAAAAAATCCCGCCTGTTCATACCCATGACTTAGCTCTCCTCCTTGTCCTTTTTGCCGAGGTTCATGCCGACCGCCACAGCACCGGCCCCAATTGCCGCCCCTGCAACAGCGGCTGCAAGGGTCGAGGCGCCGGCACCTTTTTCTGGGGTGGCAGAAGCAAATTGGGTCGGCGGGGTGATATAAAGTGGCCGGGCCGGAGAATGAAGCGGGGCCGTGAACCCCACGCCCTCTTCTGAGCAGCCGAAGCACGGATGCCCGATATTGACCGGCCAGGTCCCCATATCATTGAAACGAAGTGTCGAGCAGTTATTGAAGGTCTCAGGCCCCTTGCAGCCGAGCTTGTAGAGGCAGTAGCCCTGGCGGTGTCCCTCGTCACCGAACTGCTCGGCAAAACGGCCCGCATCAAAGTGCGGCCTCCGCTCGCAGTTTTCGTGAATCAGGCGGCCGTAGGCAAACTTTGGCCTGAGCAAGTCGTCAAGTTCGGGAAGTTTCTTGAAGGTGACGTAGTAGAGGACGGTTGACAGGAAATTGTAGCCGTTGGGGGGGCAGCCGGGGATATTGACAACCGGGATGCCCGTGCCTTCCAGGATTTTGTAAACCGGGGTCGCGCCGGTCGGGTTCGGTTCTGCAGAAGGAACGCCGCCCCATGCGGCACAGGAACCAATGGAAATTACAGCTGCAGCCTTCGGGGCAGTTTCCTTCAGGATATCCAGAACCGGTTTGCCAGCTATTTTACAATAAACTCCACCGTCCTTGACAGGAATGGACCCATCGCACACAAGGATGAACTTGCCCTTGTTCTCCTCGATGGACTTCGCCCGGAACTCTTCGGCCTGGTGACCCGAACCGGTGTTGAGGGTTTCGTGATATTCGAGGGATATGAGGTCGAGTATCAGGTGTTCAAGAGTGGGGTGAGAAGTGCGCAGAAGCGATTCGGTGCAACCGGTGCACTCCTGGGCTGAGAGCCAGATGACAGGAGGACGTTTTTTTGCTGTTGTCGCCGCCTCGGCAATTTTTGCGCCAAAACTTGCCGGGAGGCCCATATACGCCGCCATGGCGGTGCATACCTTCAAAAAGTCCCGCCGAGAGACTCCATTGGGGATTTGATCGAATCCGGAACCCGTGCATCTCATAGACAATCCTCCTTGTATCTCTTTTAGGTAGAAAAACCTTTTTAAGATAAATAAAACGCAAGCTGGTGATTTTTGAGACAGGGATGTGTAACATTGTCACATGTGTATTAGGTATTACTACCTAATAATCTAGAAATGCAAGTATTATTTAAAAAAAACCCTTAACTTTTGTCCCGGATAAGAAATAAAAGTGATAAACATGAGAAACAAGCAAAGCCTTGCTCGAAGCACACGGGAAAAGGTGGCGTGTGTTCCACACCAGACTTTTTACTGCGAGGGGAGGGGCTGAAGGGGGAAAATTTAGGA
>JAFDCC010000226.1 GCA_019312985.1 Deltaproteobacteria bacterium | reverse complement strand
CGGCAATAAAAAAAGGAGCTGCAGGCAAGGTGCAGCTCCCTCTGTTGTTCAATGGTGCCGAGACCAGGATTCGAACCAGGGACACTCGGATTTTCAGTCCGATGCTCTACCGACTGAGCTATCTCGGCGCCACCAAAAACGAAGTGGCAACTATATGGAAGGATAAAATCCTTGTCAAGTCATTTCTGCCGAAACGACCCTGGTGCGGGCCAGCCGGTCATGCCAGGCACAGTGGTCTTTGTCGACCGCGGCCCAGAGAAAACCGGCGGCCAGGGGGACGGAAGAGATGATATAGCCGGTCCAGCGCAAAAAGGAAGCACCGGGGGACAAAACAGTGCTGTCGGCGGAAACCACCCGGAGTCCCAGGATCGATTTGCCGATGGTCTGGCCTGCCAGGGCGTGGAAGAGGGTGAAGTAGGCCATGTGCAGCAAAACGGAGCCACCAAGGAGCAGAACGGCAAACAGCGGCAAGGCGGCCAGGGTGGCCGCTGTCTCGTGCAGGAGGGCTTTCGCGAAAAAAACAAGGGCCGGCAGGAACAGCAGGAAAAATTCTGCTGCTGCCAGCAGCGCAAGATCAATGGCGAGTGCGGCACCCCTGGCTGCGAGGCCGGGGGAAGAATGTTGGGACATCGTGTTGGGGCCGGGCTTCAGCAGCCAGGCAGCAGGCTTTTCCCGTTGCGACCGGTGGCGGCCGGCATGGTACCGGCCGGTCCGGTTCTATTTCTCCTCATCCAGGTCGACGATAAAGTCGTCAAGGTCAAACTCGAGGCCGCCTTCTTCGCCCTCTTCGGCGGAGGCGACGACATCGAGCTCTTCAAAGGACTCTTCCGGGGCTTCGGCCGCGGTCTCCCCGCCAGCCGCTTCCCCTGCTGCAAGGCTTATTTCAGCCTCCGGTTCGCCCTCGTCAAAGGAGAAGTCGACCTCCTCCCCGCCATCGGCCATTTCGGCCGCAGCCTCCTCGACAACCTCTTCCTCCATGGAAAAATCGACTCCAACACCTTCCTCCTCTTCCATGACAAGCTCATCAATGGAGCCGGTCCTGTCAGCGTGAGCCGCCAGGGCCGAGCCAAGAAACATCGGGGCCTCGACCTTGATGGAAGTGCCCTGCAGCTCGGCGGCCACTTCCGCAACATCCTTGCCGCATTTTGCACAGGAGGTCAGGTGATCAAAAGAAATAAAGCCGCATTTCGGACAACGCATCGCCAGGTTCCTCTCTCAGGTTTTTGGGGGTTGAAAAAAGGTGGCCGGTTTTTTCATACGGTTCTGCATACAAATCATGTGCCGGAACCAACTCTACTACATACATTCTCATATTGCATGCAATAACTATGACAAAACGGACCACACCGCCGTGAAAAAAATCCACCGGGCAGGTCTGCCGGCGTCGCCGGTTTTCCGCCAGGCCACCCTCTCTTCCGTGTTGGAACCGGGGCGGCGATGCAACAATTTCTTTTTATTTCAGCCTGTTAAAAGGAAAATATTTCCGGAGCCGGTGCTCCATGTTTGCCCCGTGCCGGCGCTGTTTTCGCTCCCTGTTTTTTCTCTTCCCGGAAGGCCTCTCGCTGCATCTGGAAAACGGCGGCGTCATCTGCGGCTCGAAAAAACCAACAAATCCTGTGCAAATCAGGCCGGAGAAATGTAAAAGAAGTTTACGGCATATTGATTGAAAAACAGGCAGCCAGTATACGGCCCGGCAAATTCAGCATGGAGGCGGGGGCATGAACCCATCACTTGATTTCATTTTCAGAAGAAGAAGCATTCGCAAATACGAAACCAGGGACATCCCCGACAGCATGATCACCGACCTGCTTGAAGCGGCAATGGCGGCTCCGTCGGCCGTTGCCAAGGACCCCTGGCACTTTCTCGTTGTGCGGCAGCGAAAAACACTTGATAAGATTGTGGAAGTTTTGCCGAACGGGCAGATGCTGCGCCAGGCCCCTGTTGCCATCGTTGCCTGCGGCGACATCAACAGGGCCAATATCAAAGAGCTGTCATACCTGCTCCAGGACGTGAGCGCCGCGGTGGAAAATATCCTCCTGGCGGCAACAGCGCTTGGCCTCGGCTCCTGCTGGCTTGGCATGCACCCGCGCCCGGACCGCCTCGAGGGCATCCGCGGCCTCTTTTCGCTGCCGGATAACATTATTCCCGTGTGCGGCATCGCCCTCGGCTGGCCTGCGGAAGAGCAGCCGGCCCGCACCCGTTTCAACCCGGAACGGGTGCACCTGGAAAAGTGGTAGGCCGCCGGCAAAAAGAGGGGCCGCCAGGCTCTTTCACGCCAGCAGCACCTTGCGCCAGCCCGCTTCCTTGAGACGGTTTATGCGGGTGATATTCCAGTCCTGCATGGCCCGGAGATAAGCGGTGCGGTCCTGCTGCAGCAGGTCAATGATTTTTTGCCGCTCCTCTTTGATGTCCTCTTTTTCGCCGGGGTACATTTCCTGCCAGCAGGCATAGCCTCTGTCAAAAATAAATTCGGGGGTCACCTCTTCCGGTTCTGTCTGCAGTTTCTGGGCGAGAAGCCCCCGGGCCAGGTCCATATCGTATTCAATGACCCAGCCATTGTCGCAGAGCATTGCCACCGGGTCATAACCGCTGTCTCCCGGGCAGGATGGGCAGTAGAGGCGGGCAATTACCCGGGGCACCAGAACGTTGTCCCGCAGGTGAAACTGCACCGTGTGCCTTTTGCATTCGCAGGTTTTTCTGACATCAATGCACATTATTTATTCTCCCGGGCCGGTTCCGGCCGTAAATGTATTTACCCTGCTGTCCGGGGGCAGGGTTCTCTCTCTTTTCCTTATTAAAGTAATGAGCAACCCTGCTTCCGGCAATTTTTTTCTTGCTGATTCCTGCAGAATACTATAAGAATGGGGCCTTTTTCTACCAGACGCACAGCCCCCTTTGAGGCAGCACGCTCTCCAGCACCTGGGGATAAACCTGATAAACAACTCCCTTTGGAGAACCTTGCCGCAGATTTCCCAGGCTGCCGCACGGCCGCACCCTTGACGTTATGCAGCAGAAACACATCAGAAATATTGCGATCATTGCCCATGTCGACCATGGCAAGACCACCCTTGTTGACCAGTTTTTCAAGCAGGGAGGAATGTTCCGGGACAACCAGGACAT
>JAFDCC010000225.1 GCA_019312985.1 Deltaproteobacteria bacterium | reverse complement strand
TCTGCTCTCAGGCTATCAATTGCCCGCAGACCTGTCCCGTTTCATCAGGGGCAGGCTGGCCCTGGAAGGCAAGTAGCCCGGGAACGATGGATGGAAAGGTTTTCGTGCAATCTGATGTTAAACATACTGTTGGGGCTTACTCCATGGAAAAAGGACAGCTTGTGAAACCCAAAAAAATGTCGGGAAAAAAGTCTATGCTTGCCAAAAAGAGAATACTGCTGGGTGGAATTGTAGTAAGCGCGCTGCTTTTCCTTTCAGGCTGCGCTACCACAGCTACACAGCAGCAGTCAGCAATGGAGCCTTCCCTGGTACCTGAACTCGCAGCTTCTGAAACGACGGGGGATTCAGCTACCGGGGCCCCCCGGGAGGGGGCTACGAACCAGCCTGTTCAGCAGGGGGGTGCCCCTGTCATGGAGGCAGATGCCGTGCCCACCGCGTTGCCGGTTCGCTTCCAGAAGCCTTCCTATTTCATAAAGGATATTGGTTTTGGTGAAGAGGGTGGTGGCAGCCAGGACGAGGAACTGAGCCTCAAGGTCGGGGCCGATATTACGACCACGGCCGGCCCTGTTCCCCTGCGTGAGATCATGAAAAGCCTGGGTTCGCTCCACAACATGAACGTCAGCTGGGCCAGCGATGTTGACCAGTATGTCTATATTGATGTTGATATAAGGGCCAGTGACGATTTTTTCACAGCTCTTGATAACATGCTGCGCCAGGTGGACTACTTTTATGAGCTGCAGGGCAACACCATCATCGTCAAGTTCAAGGAAACCCGAAAGTTTCACGTGGCCCTGCCGCCGCGCATCAAGGGCCAGGCAAACATCAATACCACGGGCGGCACCACCACCAATACCGAGGCTGACAATTCGCGCTGGGAAATCATCAGGGAAAACCTTGACCAGATCTTAAGGGTTTGGGCAAAGAGATATAAGGCGCCCCCCTCAGCCAAGATAGAAAAAGGGGAAAAAGAGGAGGAAACCCCGGTCCAGGGAGCCACCATCACCCAGACGGAGAGCGGGTTCTATTCAGTTGATCCGTCCTTGGGCCTTATTACCATAACGGCTCCGAGGCCCCTGCTGGACAAGATCCAGATATACCTTGATACCCTCAAGGAGGAGATGTACAAGCAGATTGTCATAGAGGCCAAAATCCTCGAGGTCACCCTTGAGAAAAGCGCTGAAAAGGGTATCGACTGGGCTGGTCTTTTCAAAGACAGTGCTTTTGATTTTAACATTAGTTTTGGGGATGCAGGGCGTGTTTATCCCGATCCCGGAGGTTTTATTGATACCATCTCCCTGGGCGCCAAGTCGTTTGACCTGGTTCTGGATGCCCTGGAGTCCCAGGGAACGACGAAGCTTCTTTCCAATCCGAGGATCAGCGTCATGAACGGCCAGCCGGCAGTCATTTATGTCGGCGACAATGTCACCTATATCAGTGAAGTCGAGACAACCCTTGAGGAAGGAAACGTGACGACAGCTGCAACAACGGCCCAGGTTGTTTCAGGGCTGCGGCTCGAGGTTTATGCCACGATTCTGAGTGATGATGAGATCGTTATGAGCATTATTCCGATGATATCCCAACTCCAACAGCCTATCGTCTACGAAAGTTTTGGTCAGGGCAACCGGGTTGGCGTCCCCTTTGTGCGGGAAAGGACCATGAATTCGATTGTCCGCCTGAACAACGGGGAGATGCTTATTGTCGGCGGCCTGATCCAGTCGCAGGACACAAATGAAAAAAGCAATATAGTCGGTCTTGGCAAAATACCCGGCCTGAAATACCTGTTCGGCAATAAACAGGACAACCTTGAAAGAAAGGAGCTGGTTATCCTGCTGCGGCCCCGGATAATTTAAGGCAGCCCCAGGGTGATCTTTATTCACTTGTAATAACTGCACAAAATATACCGTGAAACCGAATTCAAATTTGGAAGGAGATTCCACCATGGCAGTAAAAAAATTCTTTCTCTACGGCTTTTTGGCACTGCTCGTCAGTGGGTGCGGCTCCGGTCACTCTGTGACCGGCACCCTCCACATCCCGGATGCACCGGCGGCTGGAGCTGTCTGTGCCACTGACAAGACGGTCGTACTGTTGCCTTTTGCAGATTATTCCTCCGGGGATGATGTCTTTTCCGTCTACGAAAGGAGCAGAAGCGTAACAGAGTCCCTTACCGACAAGTTTGCCGGAAAAGGCTTTAAGATGCCGATCCAGGAGGACGTTACCCGGTATCTGGTGGATGCCAATATCATCAGGGTTCCTTCCCGGGACCGGACCGCCAGCCTGAAGAAAGAACTTGAAGGGGAATGGTCCGACGAAATGAAGGGGGAACTGGCCAAGTGGATTGAGGCGGACAGGGTCCAGGCCGCCGCGCTAGAGGGAGGCGCTGCGAACCCGGCGAATTCCCCCGGCGTTCATGGCCTCAATAAAATGAGTATTGCCAAGCTGGGAAGGACTTTTAACGCCGACTATATCGTCCGGGGCCGTATCATCGAGTACAACCTGCAGAAAGAGCACACCTGGGAACTGCAGAAAAAAGGCATCCTGCCCTTCATCATGGGTGGAACAACCCGGGCTGTTCTCGGTTTTGCTGAAACAGACGAGTATGACAATCTCAACAATATAGCCCTGTGGGGGATAACCGGTGCCTTGATCGGCCAGAACCAGGGTACTCCCTTTTCAAGCAGCGACGATAATCCAGAGTTCTGGAATGGCGTAACCTGGGGAACTGTTGGTGGGGTTGCTGCTCATCTTGTTAACCAGGGCGGCCATACGCCGGAAGCCATAGTCCACCTGCGTATCTGGGTGCAAAACTCGGCAACCGGCGAAGTGGTCTGGACCAACAGGGCAGAGGTCAGGGTAGCGCCCGAGTCCATTTATGGTGACAAGCGCTCAGGCGAAATGTTCAAGACCGCTGTCAACCGGGCTACCACCCTGCTGGTGGATGATTTCTGGAACAAAACAAAAGCTGTCATGTAAGTGGGGGCCGGAGGAACCCGCTTTAAGAACAAAATCTGCGTAAAACAGCAGCCGCGATACTCCGGCTAAAGGATAATAGAAAAAAGCCCATGGGCAGCGATCCCATGGGCTTTTTCTGTCTTAAGTCAGAATAATCTGGCGACTATCTATCTCAGTTGGCCTTCTCCTTCGCCTCCTGCTCTTTTTTCAACTTGCTCTGGTGCATGCCGAAAAAGTTAATGGGCTCCATGAAAAAGGGCGGGAAGCCGCCGTCAATGGAAGCCTGGGTGGCAATCTGCCTGGTATAGGGAAAGAGGACGGTGGGGCAGTCGACGCTCAGGACCTGCTGCATGTGTTCCTCCGGGATGTTCTGCAGCAGAAAGGCGCCGGCGTGCTCGACCTCGAGAATGAATATCACCTTGCCGGACTTTGTGTCTGAGATGGTGGCAGCAATTTCGAGGCACACCTCCCAGTGGTTTTCATCAACCTTTTTGTTGGTCATCTTGAGGTTCAACTCCACCTTGTGCTCCGGCTCCTGGAGAAAGAAGGCTTCCGGTGCGTTGGGGCTTTCAAAGGAAAGATCCTTGATGTAGAGTTTTTCAAGCCTGAAAACAGGCGCTTTGCCTGCATCCGTCCCTGCCGCTTCTGTATTCTGCTGTTCGCTCATGGTGATTTCCTTTATTGAGAGTTATTGTTTTTTTGTTGAAATTCCAAAAATTTTAAATGGTTACTGACTCCTCATTCTTCACACCTCGGCCCTGCCATTTTGTCATCTCGAACGGCCGCCGGGCCGGAGAGATCTTACTCCGTGGTTTCCTGCGGCAAGCTGAAAGATGTCTCCCTGCGGTCGAAATGACATTAAAGGGGCTGGAAAGATCTTTCATCAGGGTGGTAGGTTCCAGCTGCTTCAAATGCTCCTGCTGCGTCCTTCGAAAGAGGGATAATGCCCGGTCTGCGAATATAATGGAATCGTCACTTCATGCAAGAGGTTTTTTATTCTGCCCCCGGCAGGACTTTTCTCAGAAACGCC
>JAFDCC010000224.1 GCA_019312985.1 Deltaproteobacteria bacterium | reverse complement strand
GTGACGGTCCAGGACTCCTGCGTCGTCCGCTTTGACTCCGGTTTGCACGGCTCGGTTCGCCGCTTGATCCGCTCCCGCGGCATATCCCTTGAGGAGATGCAGCACCATGGCCGTAAGACTCTCTGCTGCGGTGAGGGAGGCGGGGCCCATTTTGTCGCTCCCGACCTGGCAGGCAGCTGGGCAAAAACCCGGCGCCAGGAGGCGCAGAACAGACGGATAATCGCCTTCTGCTCCGGCTGTGACAATTTTCTGGGGAGGGTGACGCCAACAACCCACCTGCTGGACCTGCTTTTTGACCCGGCTGCGGCCCTTGCTGGAAAAATCCGGGTGGGACGCTCACCCTTCACCTACCTCAACCGGCTTTTGCTGAAACGGCAGTTCAGAAAAAAGGTGCGGTACGGCTTCAGCAGGGAAAGGGTTTTCTTTCAGGAAAAATGAAGCCGGCAGGAAACGGTGTTCCACCATTTGCCGTAACCCAGGTAAATATCCCCTTGTGGCAGGCGGAACTATTGTATATTATGCGGAAGTTTTGAAGATGAGAGCTGAAATCCTATTACCCCGTGCAGGATAAAAAACATGACCGAGATATCACCCGAGGATGTGCAGGAGGTTGTACCCGAGGAAACGGCTGACCAGGAAGTTGTGCCCGAGGAAGCGGCTGACCAGGAAGCTGAAACCATGACCGCGGAACCGGTGCAGGAGGAAGAGAGCCGGTCTCCTTTCACAAATTTCCGCGAGGCAAGCTATGTCGTTCTGTTCATTGCCGCGGTTTTCATTATCAATGCCATGGAGACCGGCAGCTACCGGACCCCCTGGCCCGTTGCCATTGTGACCCTGCTCGCCGGCCTCGGACTTTTCGGCTACTCGTGGCAGCTGAAATCCCGTTCCAAAACCTGACCGGCACCACGGCCCTTCCTGTCTTTCCATGAGAGGAAAATGGTGCGTAGCTCTGCTTGCCTGCCGGTCGGCAATATCCCGCAGCGACTGACGCCGGCAGCAGAGCCGTTATTTTTTTCCAGTACAGTTTTTTTCTGTTTTCCGACCCATTGATTTAAGTCAAGGACGGGTCCGAAGGTACATGCTATTCTCCCGTCATAACGGTTTTATTTTCACTAACAGCACAGAGGAAAACGGCATGATGAAAAAAATTGATCTGGACCCTGCAAGAAATTTCCATCCCGACCACATGAAAAAATTCCTGGTTCACGATTCCGCCTATTTCAGGATCATAAACTTCAACCTCGGCGCCGGGGTTGTCTTCCCGGTCCACTCCCATGATCTCGACGGGCAGCTGTCCATTCTGGTCATTGAAGGCGAGGGGGAATTTCTCGGAAAAGACGATGCGGCTATTCCGGCCAAGACCGGCGACATCCTCATATCCGATATACGTGAACCGCATGGGGTAAGGGCTATTACCAATTTGCGCGTCATCGTCACCATAGCACCGCCCATTTAAGCCGCATCAGAGTCTCCTGCCGGGCCTGCCAGGTTAGACGCTGCATGAGATGGAGTTTGGCTTTTTTGCATGGATTTTAGTATGGTGCTGCGTTACCAGTTAAATTATCGCTTATTTTATCAACTACGCAGCCATGCCGACCGACATTCTCTATCCGTTCGTTCCCCGTAAACTTTCAATCCGCGGCCACACCCTCTCCTTTCTGGATCAGGGGCAGGGCAGAACCGTTGTCATGCTGCACGGCAACCCGACCTGGTCCTTTTATTACCGCAACCTTGTCAGCCTGCTGCAGGATACCCACCGAGTCATTGTCCCTGACCATATGGGCTGCGGCCTTTCCGCCAAACCACAGGAATATCCCTATACCCTGAAGACCCATATCGACAACCTGGAAAGCCTTCTTGCCGCCCTGGAGGTAGAAAAATTCTCCCTGGTGGTCCATGACTGGGGCGGCGCCATAGGCATGGGGCTCGCCGGCCGCTATCCGGAGCGGCTCGAAGCGGCTGTCGTGCTGAACACGGCGGCTTTCCGCTCCGAAAGAATTCCCCGGCGCATCCGGCTCTGCCGCATCCCGCTCCTCGGTGATCTCATTGTCCGCGGTTTCAACGGTTTTGCCCGCGGGGCAATTCACATGGCGGCAGCCAAGAGGATGGCGCCGGAGGTGGCCCGCGGCTACCTTCAACCCTACGACTCCTGGGCCAACCGGGTCGCCCTGCTGCGCTTTGTTCAGGATATTCCGCTGTCGCCCCGGGACCTTTCCTGGCAGGAACTGCTCGCCGTTGAAAAGGGACTGGCAAAGCTGCAGGATATTCCGATGCTGATCCTGTGGGGCGGCAGGGATTTCTGCTTTACCCGTCAATTTTACGAGGAGTGGTGCAGGCGTTTTCCCGCTTCCGAGAGGCATTATTTCCCGGAAGCCGGGCATTATGTCCTCGAGGATGCCTTTGAGGAAGTCGCCCCCCTGGTCGCTGCCTTTTTCCAAAAAACTGCCAGTTCATGAATAGCAATATTGCCGAGATCCTGCCGAAAACAGCCGAAACCTATCCGGACCGTACCGGCCTTGTATGCCGCAGCGGCAGGAAGGTGAAGTCCTGGACATTCCGGGAAATAGATAACAGTACCGACTGGATTGCCCATCAGCTGGTCGAACGCGGCGTGAAGCAGGGTGACCGGGTCATGCTGATGGTAAGGC
>JAFDCC010000223.1 GCA_019312985.1 Deltaproteobacteria bacterium | reverse complement strand
CCCCGACACCATCAGCCAGATCTACCGGGATGACTGGCGAATCAGGCCGAGAAAAATTTCAGGGGAACTTACCCTGCCGCCGGGTGACGGTCCCTTCCCTGCCGTTATCTTATACCACGGTCATTACCACCCTGATGACCTTGCCCCATGGTACGACGAACTGGTACTGCAGCTTCTCAGGGCCGATATTGCCACCTTTGTTGTCGACAGCTTCAGCGGCAGAAAAATTACCGGCACCGCTTTTTTCGAGGCCCGCCTGTCAAGGGCGGCGCGCCTGACGGATATTTTTCAGGCACTCAACATGCTGGCCAGTCTGCCGGAGATTGACGAAAACAGGATCGGCATAAGCGGCTACTCGATTGGCGGCACCGCCGCAATGCTCGCGACCGGCCAACGCCTCAACAAGACGAGCCTGGCCCGGGGCAGGAGATTTGCCGCCGTGCTCCCGGTATACCCGAACTGCCAGGTCCGGTTCCGCAGCCCTGATTTCACCGGTGTGCCGATGCTGTTGCTGCTGGCCGGAGACGACGACTATTCACCCCCCGGCTTCTGCCAGGAGTATGCGGCAGACCTGGCGGCAGAAGGGCATGATGTCTCTTTCAAACAGTATGCCTCCGTCAGGCACGGCTGGATAAACGACAAGGTTGCCTCCGACTGCGAGGACTGCATGACCTTCAGGGATTGCGGTTATATGTATATCGAAGACAACGGCCACGAATCAGCTCTGGACGGTGAGGTAACGACCCTTTTCGGCTGGCGGGAGTATATCGAAACCGTCTACCGCAGCTGCGGCACTATCGGTGTTATTTTGCGGGCGGACGAAAAGGCGCGGCAGGATACCCTGGCAACCACAGTCGCCTTTTTTCGGGAAAAGCTGGAGGCCGGCAGTAATTTCACCAACCGCGCGCCAGAACCATAAGCTGCGCCAGCAGGGCGACAACAGCCGTATCCGTCCGCAGCACCCTGGGCCCCATGCTGACCGGGGTAAAACCGCGGGAAACAAACTTTTCCACCTCGTAATCAATCCAGCCGCCTTCCGGGCCCACGGCCAGAAGGGTCCTGGCGCCCGGTGCTCTTTCTGCCGCCACTCTCACCCCTGTGCCGGCTTCCGGATGCGCGACCAGCAGTTGCCCGTATTTCCCGGCGATCGTGGGGATGAAGTCTTCCACAAAGGGCCTGAAACGCCGGTGAACAGACAGGTGCGGCAGACGTGTATCCCGGGCCTGCTCCAGCCCCTCCAGCAGGTAAGCCCGGTACTGTTTATCCTGGAGCAGGGAGGCCTCGAAAAAGCTCTTTTCAACCCTGTTGCTGTTGATCAGAAATATCTCTCCCACGCCAAGCGACGCTACCTGGCGCAAAACCCTTTTGAGCATGATGGGCCGCACCATGCCGAGGATGAGATCGATTGGCGGCTCACGTCCCACCTCCTTTACGGCTGTAAAACGCAGGACCACCCTGGCGCCCTTACCCTTGCCCATGACGGCCAGAATTTCCCCGGTACCGCTTGGGCCGTTTATCAACCCTGCCCTGACCGTGTCACCGGGACTGCAGCCAAGGGTGCCGATAAGATGGGCACTGCGCCTGTCCTGAAAACTGACCGTGTTGTCGTCCCCGATCTCATCAGGTTCAAAAAGAAGCAAGTTCATTGTAATTGTTTCGATAAGCGGTTAAATAAAGCATAGCGGGTCAACAGTGCGGTTGGGCTGTTGCAGCCCACCTGTTTACCTGTGGACAAAGCGGTTACGGCGGCGACTTTTCCATGAACATACTCCTCTACAATATTTTTCAGGTCACCGGCCTGATACTAGTATCTCCCCTGCTTTTAGTCAAAGCAATCATTTCTCCCAAGTACCGCGGCAGAGTCCTTGGAAAACTCGGTTTCGGCCTCGAAGATATCTGCAGCAACCTTGCGGCAGGCGGCAAACGTGTCTGGCTCCACGCCCTTTCCGTCGGCGAGGTTCTCTCGGCAGAGCCGCTGGTAAAGGAACTGCGCGCCGCGTACCCGGACATGACCATTGTTTTTTCCGCCTCCACAAAGACAGGCGAGAAGCTTTCGCGCGAAGTCCTCGCCGAAGCGGTTGATCTCTTTGTCCCCTTTCCCTTTGATGTCTACTCCATCGCCAGAAAGTTCATCAACTGTATCAAACCCGACCTCTTTATCCTGATTGAGACCGATTTCTGGCCCAACTTTCTCCATATCCTCCAGCGGCAGAACACGGCGGCAATTCTCGTCAACGGCCGGATTTCCCGGAGTTCCTTTGCCCGCTATCAAAGGTTCCGCTTCCTTTTCCTCCCCATGTTCAGGGCCTTCCGCTTCATCTCCATGCAGACGGCTGCAGATACTGCCAGAATGGTCGACCTCGGTGTCGATGCAAACAGGGTAAAGGCGCTGGGGAATTTGAAATATGACGCGGTCCTGCCCAACACGGTCGGCTGGGACCATACGCAGCGCCCCACCTCCTTTTACCGGCAGCAGTTCGGCATTTCACCGGAGAAGATTGTCTGGATCGCCGGCTCCACCCACGCCGGGGAGGACATCACCATCCTCTCAGCTTATAAAAGGTTATCGCTGCTCTTCCCCGACCTGTTTCTCGTCATCGCCCCCCGGAAGCCTGAAAGGGGGCGTGAAGTAAAAGAAATTGCCGAGAACCTCGGGCTCACGGTACGGCAGCGCAGCGTTATCCTGGCGGACGAAGAATTTCCCGGTTCGCCGTTGCTGATCCTTGATACCATGGGGGAGCTCACCCGCATGTACAGCTTCTGTGACATAGCCTTTGTCGGCGGCAGCCTGGTTGCCGACGGCGGCCACAATCCCCTGGAGCCCGCGGCCTTTGCCAAGCCGGTCCTCTTCGGGCCCTATATGGACGACTTTATTGAGATCTCAGCAGACCTGCTGGAAAAAAATGCTGCAATCGTCTGTCATGATGAAAATGACATTTTCGAAGCATTGAAAAAACTGCTCGTCAACACCACGCTGCGCAAGGAGATAGGAGACCAGGCCCAGGCCCTTGTCCTGCAGCACCGTGGTGTGACCAGGCGGCACTTGGAGGTCATTCACTTTCTCCTCGGCTGAAAAAGGGATTTCTTATTACCAGCGGGACGAACCGTTTGCCGTTTAATACCTTTCCCTGCTTTTCCGGCGTTTGTCCCGGTGCATGTTTTTCAGGCCCTGGAAACGTTCAGGCCCGATAATTTTTCGGACCTCAAGCAGCATTTCAAAACGTGTTCTTGACAGTTCCGCCCTGGCCTGTTCCAGGCTGTCAAAACGCGTCATGATCTTCTGCCGGTCAACATCCGGGCTCCCGAGAAGCAGGTCCAGTTCAAACCGCTGCCTCTCAACTTCACTTTTCTGCTCAATCATTTTGCGGCGGCTTTCGATATAGCGCTCTTCAAGTTCCTTTTTCTCAGCGTCCTGTAATTCCAGCTCGGCGACGATTGACCGGTCATTCCACCACATGCCGTGCATCAAACCCGCCGCTGCCATGGTTGCCGGCAAAAAAACAACAAAAAACAGGGCCCCGAGCCATACACTTTTTTTCAACATCGCCTTATTCCTCCCTGGATGGTCAGTTCCGACTGGTAATCTTCCTCCGTATCCGGCACCACAAAGTGAAGGAAATCGTCATCAAAGCCGTTGCCGCTTTTCTCGGATATCTCGTAGAAATCCTCTGACAGCGGGTATTCCACCATCTCTGATATTTCACGCATCAGCGACTCATCCTCCAGTAACCCTTCCTGGCCCGGGAACGGCCCCGGCCCGACCGCGGGCCCGGTTTGCAAACCCATGAAGTAGAAGAAAGCCACAAAGCCCGCCATGGCCGCCGCCCCGAAAAAGGGAAGCCAGCCCCCGGCATGGGCCGTTCGGACCACTCTGTCGGTTGGCAGTCGGACCGGGCGGCTTAATGGCGGTACGGCCTG
>JAFDCC010000222.1 GCA_019312985.1 Deltaproteobacteria bacterium | reverse complement strand
TTGACTACTATACCGAAATGCAGGAGAAAAAGGGAACCTCGCTGCTTGCCACCGGCCTGCAGGCGGAATCCACCGAAGAGCGGCTCAAGACACTTGAAAGTGTCACCCTGGATTACGGGCGCACTGATGCCGCCCGCTGGTCCAGGATCGAACTGGCGCACCTTGACTATGGCGCGGGCAGGTTTGAGGCGGCCGCTACAAAATACCAGGAAATACTGGGGGAAATATCTGCTGACAATCCCCTGGTTCCCTTGGCCAGGCTGAACCTGGCCCAGAGTTATGAGGAGTTGGGGCAGTATGACGAGGCTGTTGCCCAGTATGCCCGCCTGAAGAAAGACCCGGGGTTTGCCAACCTGGCTTACTGGGCCCTTGGCAGGGTCTACACGGCAAAGGGTGACCCGGTTCAGGCCCGCAGCACCTACCAGGAGTTTCTCGGCAGCCTCGGTGACACACCCGACCCGGCCCTTGTTTCGCGCCTGGAGGCGAAGCTGGTTTCCCTCGGTACCGGCGGGACGGTCCCAGCGCCGCCGCCGGCCAAAACCAAGGAATAACTGCTCCCGGCCATATGCAGATCATACACCCTTTGGCTGACATGACCCGCTGGTCCGAAGATGTTCTCTTCAGGGGGGAAACCATCGCCCTGGTCCCGACAATGGGGTATTTTCATGAGGGGCATTTGAGCCTGATGCGGCTGGCCGGCCGCTTGGCCGATCATGTCGTCGTCTCCCTTTTTGTCAACTCCATCCAGTTTGCCCCCGGGGAAGATTTGGACCAATATCCCCGGGATTTGGAAAATGATACGCGGCTTGCGGCAAACGAAAAAGTGGATGTCCTCTTTGTCCCCTCTGACAGCGAGATGTACGAAAACGGCGGTGCCACCCGGGTCAGGGTAGAGGGCATCACGGCTGTGCTGTGCGGCAGGCAGCGGCCCTCCCACTTTGAAGGCGTGACAACCGTCGTCGCAAAGCTCTTCAACATCACCAAGCCCCATTTCGCTGTCTTCGGGGAGAAGGATTTCCAGCAGCTTGCTGTCATCCGCAGGATGACCAGGGACCTGAACTGGAATATCGACATTGTCGGGCATCCCATCGTGCGGGAGAGTGACGGCCTGGCGATGAGTTCACGCAATGCCTACCTTTCGGGCGAGGAGCGGCAAAGTGCTTGCTGCCTCTACCGGGCAATAGAACAAGCCAGGGCCAGTTTTGCTGCCGGCGTAAGGGATGCAGCGCGGCTGCAGGTCGAGGTCCGTGATACTCTGCTGGCCAACCCGGACGTCTCCATTGACTATATCGCCCTGGTCGATCAGCACAGCCTCGCTGAGAGAGAGGAAGCTGATGCCGGAACTGTTCTGGCGCTCGCCGTCAGAGTCGGCACCACCAGGTTGATTGATAACGGTTTTCTTGCAGACGATACTGAGAAAAGCAACTGACAACGGTGAACTGCTATGCAACGGCACATGTTGAAATCAAAGATCCACAGGGCAACAATTACAGAAGCTGACCTGAACTATGAGGGCAGCCTGACAATCGACCGGGAGCTCATGGACGCAGTGGACCTTCTCCCCTACGAAAGGGTCATGGTCTATAATATCAATAACGGTGAACGTTTTGATACCTATGCCATTGAAGGCGACCCCGGTTCGGGGGTCATCGGCCTGAACGGCGCAGCCGCCCGCAAGGGTATGATCGGCGACCAGATAATTATTGTCAGTTACGCCTTTTTCACCCCGGAACAGCTTTCCGGCTACCGGCCGAGAATCGTCCTGTTGAACAGCAAGAACAAGATAAAAAAATGGCTGCGCCGGTAGTTTCTCTTTTGCTCCTGCAGCCACCGGCAGGCGGGAAAACTTGTAAACGGCAGGGAGTATGCTGAATGCCAGGTTTTGAAGTTTTTGGCGACAGGGAAAAGCAGGAGATCTCCGAGGTGCTGGAAACGGGCGTTCTCTTCCGCTACGAATTCGGGGAACAGCGGCAGGGAATTTACAAGGTCCGCACCTTTGAGGAGAATTTCGCCCGGTATGTCGGGGCCGGTTACGCCCAGGCAGTGACTTCGGGAACCGCTGCCCTGAAAGTGGCACTGAAGGTGCTTGGAGTCGGTCCGGGAGACGAGGTTGTCACCCAGGGATTCACCTTTGTCGGGACCTGGGAGGCAATTCTCGATATCGGCGCCATTCCTGTCTTTACCGAAGTTGATACGACTCTCAACATGGACCCTGCCGACCTGGAAAAAAAGTTAACCGACCGGACAAAAGCGATAATCCCGGTGCATATGCTCGGATCAGGGGCCAGGATAGACGAGATCATGGCAATTGCCGACCGCTGCGCCATTCCGGTAATCGAGGATGTATCCCAGGCAGCCGGCGGTAAGTGGCGCGGCAGCTACCTGGGCACCTTCGGCAGGTGCGGCGCCTTTTCGTTCGGGGCGGTCAAGACAATCACCACCGGCGAGGGGGGGATGGTGATAACGGATGATGAAAAGACATGGCGCACCATGGCGGAATACCATGATCACGGCCACGACCATGTGCCGAATCCCGGCGGCAGGGCAGGGGAAGGCAGGAGTTTCATCGGCTTCAACTACCGAATGATGGAGCTCCAGGGGGCCATCGGTATCGCCCAGCTTTCCCGGCTCGACGACATCCTCCTGGCCCAAAGAAAAAACAAAGAACTTCTGCGCCAGTCTGTCAGCAGGCTGCCGGGGGTCACCTTCAGGACCCTCGTGGATGAAGCGGGTGACTCTGCCACCTTCCTCGCATTTTTTCTGCCGAACCGGGAACGGGCCCGGGAGGTAAACCGTCTTCTCCAGGACAACGGGGCAGGGGCCATCTCTTTTGCCGAGAACAAGTGGCACTATTATCCAAATTGGGAGCACCTGGCGAACGGGGCGACCACCTGCAGCAGCGGTTGGCCGTTCAGGGATCGTCAGGGCCGGCAGAAAGTGGTGTACGACCCGGAGAACCTCTCCCGTTCAGCCGCCATCATGAACAGGCTCCTGGCATACCAGGTGCCGGTGAAGCTGTCGCGGGAGCGTTTGGCACAGATAGACGCGGCAATTGAAAAGGTTGCTGCCACACTTGGTTAACCGCGCACCAGAAGATTATTTCAGACCAGGTAGACATCAAAGCGGCTGCTTTTTCCCATGATCCGGTGCGACGGCTCGTGCCGGTCCAGCAGGGGCGGCGCCAGGCGCGGCCTCTTGACCACGACCCGGTTCCGGGCCCGGCGCAGTGAAACATCCAGGAGTTCGGGGCCATTTTCGTCAGCGCCGCTCAGGCTGCGAAGAATGCGCATCTCTTTTTTGACCAGGCTGCTTTTGGTCCGTTCGGGAAACATGGGGTCGATGTAGATGACATCCGGATACGCTTCCGCATGGAGGTGCTGCAGGAAATCGAGGCTGTCGGCCTGGGTGAACCGCAGCCGGTGCCGGATAATTTCGGCCGTCGCCTCAGACCGTGCCGCACGCTGCAGGCCATCCTCGAGCAGGGCAGCCAGCACCGGTGCCTTCTCCAGCATGTGAACGTGACATCCCAGGGCGGCGAGAATAAAGGCGTCCCTTCCCAGGCCGGCCGTGGCGTCGATTACCGCAGGCTGCCAGCCTTTTTTCAAGCCCACCGCCCGGGCCAGGGCCTGACGACGGCCGCCGCCGTGCTTCAGGCGGTACTGCATGGCTGGACTGGTAAAATTGACCATGAGCGGGCCCGGAGGGTTTTTTCCGGTGAAGCGGAGGTGCAGCCCGGCTGCTGTGCAGACAAGCAGGCAGCCGTATCCCTCTGATTCACATGGAACCAGCGGCAGTGCCAGCTTTTGCGCCAGGCTTGCTGCCCGGCCATGCTGGCCGGCCCCGGTTGGACAGACGGCCACCGTTAATGATTTGTTGCTATCAGTCATGATGTTTGTGTATAAAAAGTGTAACGTACCATATACAATTGATAAAAAATGCTGAACAGATAGGGGTTGAGGAAATTCTGCCCTGCCATGTGCGGCAGCAGCAGAATTGCGGTATGTCTGAATCATATAGAAAAGGGTAGAACAATGCGAAAGAAAATTACTATTATCGGTGCGGGTAATGTTGGTGCGACGGCGGCCCACTGGGCAGCAGTTCGCGGTCTTGGCGATATCGTTTTGCTTGATGTTGTGGAAGGCGTGCCCCAGGGCAAGGCTCTTGACCTGTGGCAGTCCGGCCCGGTTGAAAACTTTGCCTGGTCAGTCAAAGGCAGTAACGATTACATCGATTCCGCCGATTCGGATATCGTCATCATTACCGCCGGCCTCGCCCGAAAACCAGGGATGTCCAGGGATGACCTGCTTGCCAAGAATGTCGCCATTGTCAAGAGCTGCACCGAAGAGGCGGTCAAACATTCGCCGGATTGTGTTCTGATCGTGGTCACAAACCCCATTGATGCCATGGTGTATACTGCTTTCAAGGTTTCGGGCTTTCCGCCCAGCCGGGTGATCGGCATGGCCGGCGTTCTTGATTCCGCCCGCTACCGCACCTTTCTCGCCGATGCCCTGGGAGTAGCACCCATGGATGTCAATGCCATGGTTATGGGGATCCACGGCGACAAAATGCTGCCCCTTGTCCGGCTCGCCAACGTTGCCGGCATTCCGATCACCGACCTGCTTCCTGAAGACCAGATCAACGATATTGTCAAGCGGACCCAGATGGGCGGTATCGAGATTGTCAACCACCTCAAAACCGGCAGCGCCTTCTATACCCCGGGCCTGTCAGCGGTTGAAATGGCCGAGGCAATTATCAGGGATTCAAAACGAATCCTTCCCTGCGCCGCCTACCTGGACGGGGAGTTCGGTATTTCCGGCTGTTTTCTCGGGGTGCCGGTCGTCCTTGGCACCGGCGGGGTCGAACGGATAGTGGAATTCGCTCTCACCGATGAGGAGAAAGAGGCCCTGCAGGAATCAGTTGCTGCGGTTCAGAACCAGATGACTGCCACCGGCCTGTAAAATACCGATCTCCAAAGCCGGCAAAGAGAAACGGAACCCAATGCCCAGCACCAAGGCAATAGAAGAGAGATTGGCCGCCCTGGATACCCTTATCCGGTCTCCCCTCGATGTTCTGCCCTACGAGGAATATGCCGAAAAACTGATATACCTGGAACTGCAGGGACCGCCGGATGGCATACCCAAGAAGATAGCCGCCGGCCTGGCTGAACTGTCGGCTGCGCTGGCTGCCTTTGATGTCCGGGAAACCAGGGTGGTCGTCCTTGGGGGCGGAACCGGGCTTTCCAACATCATCGGCGGCGACAGCAGAAACAAAAGCTGGCCCGAGGACCCCTTCAGCGGCCTCAAGGAAATTTTCCCCCGAACCAAAGCCGTGGTCTGCGTTACCGACGACGGCGGCTCCACCGGTGAACTCCTGAAGGATTTGCCCCTCGTGGCCCTGGGCGATCTTCGCCATGTCCTGCTCTCTTCCATCAGAAAAAGAAGTTTCCAGGAAAAATACGGTTTGGACGAAAAGGAGTGTTACCAGGTCGCTGGGAGACTGCACCAGCTGTTCAATTACCGTTTTGACAGTTATCCCGGAACCCTGGCTGAACTCAGCAAGGCAACGGGCCTGGTTCCTGCCGTTCTGCCGGAACCGATGCAGGCATACCTGGAGGGCCTCCTGGAAACGATTTTTGCTGATCCCCAATTGGCTGAACTCCTAACCAGGCCTCACTGCCTGGGAAACCTTCTGCTGGCAGCCGCTATCTGGAAGAATGCGGGACAGGCTACCGTACCCGGTTCCCTTTCCCGTTCCATGGACTACCGGGGCCTCAAGGAACTGTCCCGGGTCATGGCGCTTGCAGAAGATGCGGTCATGCCCTGTTCCCTCACCCCGGCAGCGCTGCAGGTTCTGTACAGCAACGGCGCCCTGGTTACCGGGGAGTATAAGTCGAGTCATGCCCGGCGCGGTTACCCCGTTGACCGGGTCTTTGTCAGCTTTGTCGAGGAACCCGAGATACCGGCGGAACTGATCCGGTCCCTGGCAGAAGCAGATGTTATTATCCTGGCGCCGGGCAGTCTCTATACAAGTACAATTCCGATTCTCCAGGTTCCGGGGCTGGCGGCAGCGGTGCGCCGCAACAAAAGGGCGCTGAAGCTTCTTGTCGCCAATCTCTGGGTCCAGAAAGGGGAGACCGATGTTGTCCGTGATGACCCGAAGAGGCGCTTCTACGTATCGGATCTCATAAAGGCATACCAGCACAATACCCCGGGCGGGGTCAGGGACCTTTTCAGTCATGTCCTGTCCCTGGGGTTGCAGGGTATTTCCGGGTCAGTTCTCCAGAATTATGCCATGGAAGACAAAATCCCTATTTTCATGGACAGGGAAAAGATTGAAGCCATGGGTTTCAAGTCCATTGAAGCCGGAATCTTTTCCCAGGCTGCCCTGCATGAGCGCAACGTTATTCAGCATGATCCGGCAATGCTTGCCCGGGCAATACGGACTTTAATGGCCATTACCTCACTGCCCGAACATGACGGACCGGCTGAGAAGGGGATAGGGCTGCCGCAGGGTTACAGCATGGAACTTCCGCTGGTGCAGAAGGAGGGCGGGTATTCCTGTGAGAGGTATAAGGCCCTGAAACAGTGGCTGCAGGAAACCCGGATCCGGCAGGAGAACTGCGGGGAAAACATTGAGGAAAAACTCCTGGAAATTCTCTGGTTTCACCGGGATATTCTTTTGGATCACCTTGCCAATATCAAGGCCATAGAGATTATAGACCGGGCCACGTGGTCACGCAGCCAGGAATGGGACAATGTTTTCTCGTTTTATGATCCGGAGGACAGTACAATCAAGATATGCCATGAGGTTGTTGCGGCAAAAAAACGGTTTGAACCGGCCTTTCTCGTTGCCCTTGGCCAGTCTCTGCTCGGCAACTATGCGGCTGCAAAAGAAATGGAACCCCTCGGCAGGAAAAACGAAGCCATTGGCAAGATTTTCAGGCTTACGGTCCGATCGCCGCAGGAACGGAATACCTTTCTTGGCGACAGCGAACTCAATGAATATTTGAAACTGGCCAGAATGGTGCAATCCGGTACTAATGCGTCTCTTTATTCCAGGCTGGTGAATGGCCAGGAGGGCTTTACTCCGCCCGGCATGCTTTTCGGGCTTGTCTATGCCTGGTACCTTGATAACCGGTTTGCAGCGCATGTAGAATATAAAATGGCGATAATGCGTACAAAACTTTCCGATTTGATACCGGAGCAGGTAAGGGAACACGCCAGACGAAAAAGCCTTGTGCTGTTCTTCCGCCGCTCTGTTTTCCGCCAAAACTCCCCCCTCTATGATGAATAACCTATACTTTAGTACTGCCCCGTAACTTTCATAATTGCGGTCGCTGCAGAAAAAAAATCCCAAAACGCAATTCTCAGTACCTTCAAACAGGAACACGAAAGAGTGTCCCGCTGACTTCAGCGGAGACGAGTTCAAATGATATCCTGCTTGATTGAATCCCACCGGT
>JAFDCC010000221.1 GCA_019312985.1 Deltaproteobacteria bacterium | reverse complement strand
CGAGCGCGTCAGCGCTGCCGGGGTGCCGGCTCCCTGCCACGAGATGGACGGCCTCTTTGATACCATTATTCTTCTGCAGCCGGAAAAGGAGACCATCCTGCTCAATATCATCAAGGATGAATACGATGGCGCCGCCGGCAAGGTTCTCAACCTGGAGCCCTCGACAATGATGGTAAAGGAGGCTTGATCCTTTACCCATATCGTGTATTGTAACCTGTTATGAAATTCAGGCCCTGTATAGATTTGCATAACGGAAAGGTGAAGCAGATTGTGGGCTCCACCCTGCGGGATGAAAATCCGGGGAGCCTCAGGACCAATTTCACATCGGAGTTATCCGCATCGCATTATGCCCGGATGTACAAACATGACGGGCTTTACGGCGGCCATGTTATCATGCTCGGCCCCGGCAACGAGCAGGCCGCCCGGGAGGCCTTCCTGGCCTTTCCCGGGGGGCTGCAGGCCGGGGGCGGCATAACGCCGCGCAATGCGCGTTACTGGCTGGACCAGGGCGCTGCCGCGGTTATAGTCACCTCCTATGTTTTCCAGGACGGCCGGGTCCTGGCAGAGCGGCTGCAGGAAATGATGGAGCTGGTGGGCCGCGACCGGCTGGTGGTTGATTTGAGCTGCCGCAAAAGGGGGGATTCCTACTACGTCGTCACCGACCGCTGGCAGAAGTTTACCGATACGAAGATCACCCCTGAAACCCTCAACTATTTTTCCCGTTTCTGTTTCGAGTTCCTGGTCCATGCCGCTGATGTCGAAGGCCGCTGCCAGGGCATTGCCGAGGACCTGGTCGCAGACCTCGGGAAATGGACGCCGCTGCCGACGACCTATGCCGGCGGGGTGCGTGACATGGATGATCTCCTGCTAATCGGGGAACTTGGGGGGAACAGGCTTGACGTGACAGTCGGCAGCAGCCTTGATATTTTTGGCGGCAGCACCATGAAATACCGCGATGCCGTCGCCTTCAACCGGCAGCAGGAAAAAACGTAAACGGTCTGCCGGTGCTGCGGCGGAAAGCCTTGCGACGGTAAACCATCAACAGGGCAGGGCATAACCTGCAGGAGCCTATGGCAGCCCGTTTATTCCCGGAACCCGGCCAGGAGGAGCCCACGGCCAGCATCGAGGGCATCCTCGACCGCATTACCTTCCAGAACGAGGAGAACGGCTATACGGTTGCGCGTCTCCTTGACAGCGGCCGGGAGAAAAAGACGGTCACGGTGGTCGGGTTTCTCTCCGGCGTTCCGGTGGGCTCAACACTTTCCCTGACAGGAACCTGGATCAACGATTCCCGCTACGGCAGACAGTTCAAGCTCCTCAGCTACGAGATAATCAAACCCAACACCATCAACGGCATAGAGCGCTACCTGGGTTCCGGCCTCATCAGGGGAATCGGCCCGGCCTATGCGGCGAGGATTGTCGGCCGTTTCGGCTTGCAGACCCTCGATATCCTGGAAAATGACCCGGACAGGCTGGGTGAAGTGGCCGGCCTGGGAAAGGCGCGGGTGGCAAGCATCAAAAAGGCGTGGCAGGAGCAGAAGGAGATACACCGGATCATGGTTTTTCTCCAGGGCCACGGAATTTCCGCGGCATATGCGGTCAAGATCTTTAAAACTTACGGCCGTAAGGCCCTGGCAGTCGTGAAGGAAAACCCCTACCGGCTCGCAGAGGACATCTGGGGCGTTGGTTTCCGGATCGCCGACTCCATTGCCCTCTCCCTGGGGGTCCCGGCAAATGACCCCCGCCGGGCCCGGGCCGGCCTGCTTTTTGCCCTGGACCAGGCGGCCGGTGAAGGGCACTGCTACCTGCCGAGCGAGAAGCTTCTGGAGCAGGCGGAATTTCTCCTGAAGCTGACAGGAAAGTCCGAGGAGCTGCCGGAGCAGCAGGACCTTTACAGCGACCCCGAGCTCATCCGGGCGCAGATAAAAGGCCTCGAAGCGGCCGATAAAATCGTGGCGGCGGATGACAGCATCGCCCTGGCTCCCATCCACTTTGCCGAAAAAGGCGCAGCTGCAAAGCTGCTGAAGCTTGGTGCCGGCTCTCCCCTCTACGATATAAAAAATGTCGACCAGGCCCTTGCCTGGGCGAGCGCCAGGCTGGAGCTGGAGCTGGCGCCGGAACAGGGCGAAGCGATAAAGTCCGGGCTGGAGCACAAGGTTTCCGTCATCACCGGCGGCCCGGGAACCGGCAAAAGCACCATTCTGAAGGCGCTGCTCCTGGTCCTTTCGCAAAAGGGCATTGCTGTCAAACTGGCTGCCCCGACCGGCCGGGCCGCAAAGAGGCTTGCCGAAGCGTGCGGCCGGGAAGCAACTACCATCCACCGGCTTCTCGAGTATGATGCTGCCCTGCGGGGCTTTAAAAGAAACCGGCACAACCCCCTTGAAGCCGACATGGTCATCGTTGACGAATCGTCGATGATGGATATCGTCCTGACCAACTTCCTGCTCAATGCGGTTGCAGACAAGGCATCACTGGTTTTGGTGGGGGATGTTGACCAGCTTCCCTCGGTGGGGCCGGGAAATGTCCTTCGGGACATCATCGGTTCCGGCTGCGTCCCCGTGACCCGCCTGCAGACCGTTTACCGCCAGGGGCCCGGCAGCCTGATAAGCTTCAATGCCGCCCGCATCAACAGGGGGGAGTTCCTGGAGCTTTTGCCCGACTACGAGGGCGACAAGGACTTCTACTGCATCTTCCGTGACGAGGCAGCGGACATTGAAAGGGAAATTTTGAGCCTCTGCAGCGAACGGCTCCAGAAGCGGTATGGTTTTGACCCTGTCCGGGACATCCAGGTGCTGACCCCCATGCGGAAAGGCATCATCGGAACCGAGAACCTCAACAGCCGCCTGCAGGAGACCTTAAACCCTGCGGCAGGCGGTGGCGGGGACCGGCCCCGCCGCTTTCTGCCCGGGGACAAGGTCATGCAGATACGCAACAACTACGACAAGGACGTTTTCAACGGCGACCTCGGCATTGTCGCAGCCGCCGGCGGTTCGGAAAGCACCGCGGAGGTCCTCTTCGAGGGCAGAAGAGTGCTCTACGAGTCGGCCGACCTGGGAGAGCTCGTCCTTGCCTATGCCGTCACGGTGCACAAGTCCCAGGGCTCCGAGTTTCCCTGCGTCATCATACCGCTGCACACCACCCACTACCCCCTGCTGCAGCGGAACCTTCTCTATACCGCGGTGACGCGCGGCAGAAAACTGGTGGTCCTCGTGGCAAGCAAAAAGGCGCTGACCATGGCCATCCGTAATAACCGCGTGGTGAAGCGCTACACCATGCTCGCTGAAAGGCTGCGGCCCTCGCCTTCCCCGTCGTAACCACGGCAGAAGCAACCGCAAAAGTCCAGGTACCACAAAGTGGCGTGGCGACAGGCGGAAATTGTGCCGCCGCCCACCCTCGCACCCGCTGCAATCCTACAGTCTTGAAAAATGGCAGAATTTGCAGCAGGGCTGTTTTTTCTTGTTGATAAATCAGTGCAAACATGATAGGACATCGGCTGATAATTATGAATGATCATTCAATCATTTGGTGCTGTAAACCCTGCGCTGCTGGGTGAGAAGGGATGGATCTGCAAAGTTTGTTGAGCTCAAAAAAGAAGGCGATTCTGCAAAAGTGGACAGACGCTGTCCTCGATACGTACGAGTCGCCCGGTTTCTTCAAGAAACAGAAGGACCGGTTTGCAAACCCTATTGGCGCCACAATCTCCGACGGGCTGCAGGAACTTTATGATATTCTGTTGGAAAACCGGGAACTGGATGAGGCGGCTGCGCCCCTGGAGAGCATCATCAAGATGCGGGCCGTGCAGGACTTCACCCCGTCCCGGGCCGTTTCCTTTGTCTACCAGCTGAAGGGCATTGTGCGGCAGGAGGCGGCCGGGGAAAAGAACAGCGAAGGCAGCCGGGCGGGCCTCGCCGTTTTCGAGGCACGGCTCGACAGGGTGGCGCTCATGGCCTTCGATTTATACATGGAGTGCCGGGAACGGCTGCACCGCATCCGGGTCAACGAGGTATTGAGCGGCAGGTCGGCACTCACCGACGGCACCAAATGTGTCTCGGCAAGGCTCAAAAGAGAGCAGGCTGAGGCGGCAGATAACAATCAAAGCAACAGATTAACCTAAAGCGAGGTAACGATAAATGAAGCACGCATTCCTTGCAGTTATTGCCCTGATAGCCATATCATGGATAGGTTCTCTGGTAGGACTTGACTATGTATTCGGGGTGGTGTTCCCCTACCTGGCCTTTGCCATCTTTCTCGGGGGGTTCATCTACCGGATCGTCAACTGGGGAAAGTCCCCGGTTCCCTTCCGGATTCCGACAACCAGCGGCCAGGGCAAGTCGCTGGACTGGGTCAGGCAGGACAAGCTTGACTGCCCTGCCACCTTCTGGCAGGTTGTCGGCAGGATGCTTCTGGAGGTGTTCGTTTTCCGCTCGCTCTTCAAAAACACCAAGGCGGAAATCCATGACGGGCCGAAACTGGTTTACGGCTCCAGCAAGTGGCTCTGGCTCTTCGGCCTGGCATTCCACTACTCTTTCCTGCTGATAATCCTGCGCCACCTGCGACTCTTCCTCAACCCGGTCCCGGCATTCATCGGGCAGATCGAGTTTTTTGACGGCCTCTTTCAGGTCGGCGTCCCGGTCCTGTACCAGACCGACCTTGTCTTTGTCGGTGCCGTCACCTTTCTTTTCCTGCGGCGGGTCCTGATCCCGCAGGTGAAGTACATCTCGTTCGCCGCGGACTACTTTCCCCTGTTCCTGATATTTGCCATTGGCGCGACCGGCATCCTGATGCGCTACTTCTTCCGGGTGGATGTCGTCGCCATCAAGCAGCTGACCATGGGAATCGCCACCTTTTCCCCCGCGATCTCAGGCGATATCGGTTCGATCTTCTATATCCACATTTTTCTGGTCTCGGCCCTGCTGGCATATTTCCCCTTCAGCAAGCTGATGCACCTCGGCGGCGTCTTTATGAGCCCGACGCGGAACCTGGCCAACAACAACCGCATGGTCCGCCATGTCAATCCCTGGAACGACCCGAATATCAAGCCGCATTCCTATGCGGACTACGAAGACGAGTTCAGGGAGTTCATGGTAGACACCGTCCTACCGGTGGAAAAGGAGTTGCCTCCCGAGCCAGAACCGGAACCTGAACCGGAACCGGAAGCGGCAGAAACCGAGAAACCTGCTGAGCCTGCAGCCGAAGAAGCGCCAGCCGAAACTCCAGCTGAGAAGGAATAACGATCATGGCAGACACAAAAGTAGAACAGATGAGTGTTGACGTCGTCAGGGACCCGTCCATGATGACCGGGGCCATTCCCCGCAAGGACTGGATGGACATGCCGGTAACCTTCAAGCCTGGCAACTACTGCTATCCGGCCAAGAAGAGCATTGTCGAGTACCTGGACAAGGGGTTGCCCGGCCTGTTCGGCGTGCCCCGCGAATGGCAGGTGGAAAGTGACGACTGGCAGCTCCCGGAGAACTGGGTCGAGATCATTCTCCAGGGAATGCGGGAGCGGCTTGACAAGTTCCGCTCCTTCAAGGTGTTCATGGACATCTGCGTGCGCTGCGGCGCCTGCGCCGACAAGTGTCACTTCTTCCTGGGCACCGGCGACCCGAAGAACATGCCGGTGCTGCGGGCCGAGCTGCTGCGCTCCATCTACCGCGGCAATTTCACCAAGGCCGGCAGGATCCTGGGGTCCATCGCCGGCGGCCGGCCAATGACCTTCGAGGTCCTCAAAGAGTGGTTCATGTACTTTTACCAGTGCACCGAGTGCCGCCGCTGTTCGGTTTTCTGTCCCTACGGCATCGACACCGCCGAGATCACCATGATGGCCCGCGAACTCCTGCACCTGGTAGGGGTCGGCACCAACTGGATCCTGGAGCCGGCGGCCAACTCAAACAGGACGGGAAATCACCTCGGCCTGCAGCCGCACACCTTTAAACAGAACGCCGAATTCCTGCTCGACGATATCGAGGAGGTGACCGGGGTGAAGCTGCAGAACCTCACCTTTAACCGCAAGGGTGCCGAGGTTCTCTTTGTCATCCCCTCAGCCGACGTTTTCGCCGACCCGGGTATTTTTACCTTCATGGGCTACCTGCTCATCTTCGAGCATGTCGGTCTCGATTACACCATCAGCACCTACTCGTCCGAGGGCGGCAACTTCGGCTCCTTTACCAACAATGAGCTGATGAAGAAGCTCAACGGCAAGATGTATGCCGAGGCAAAGAGGCTCGGCGTCAAGTGGATTCTCGGCGGCGAATGCGGCCACATGTGGCGGGTGGTCCACCAGTACATGGAGACCATGAACGGACCGCCGGACAACCTTGAAGTGCCGAAGTCGCCGATCACGGGGACGGTCTTTGAAAATGCCGCGGCGGCAAAGATGGTCCACATATCGGAGTTCACCGCCGACCTGATCAAACACGACAAGCTGAAGATAGACAAGAGCAGAAACGACCACCGGGTCGTCACCTTCCACGATTCCTGCAACCCCTCGCGGGGCATGGGGATGCTGGAAGAGCCGCGCTACATCCTGCAGAATGTCTGCAACAAATTTTACGAAATGCCGGAGAACACCATCCGGGAGCAGACCTTCTGCTGCGGCAGCGGCACCGGCCTCAACACCGGCGAGATCATGGACCTGCGGATGCGCGGCGGCCTGCCGCGGGCGAATGCCGTCAAGCACGTCGAGGAAAAGCACGGGGTCAACATGCTCTCGTGCATCTGCGCCATTGACCGGGCAACCCTGCTGGCCCTCATGGAATACTGGAACCCCAATGTCGGTGTCTGCGGTATTTCCGAGCTTGTCGGCAATGCCCTGATCATGGAGGGCGAAAAGGTAAGAGACCAGGACCTGCGCTTTGAGGAGCTGGCCGGCGCAGGCCAAGGGGAAGAACCCGGAACCAACGAGGAGGGTGAATAATGTACGACGCGAAGTATATCATCCCGGGGCTCATCGTATTCGTGGCCCTGATGACATTCCCGATCTGGAAAAACATGGGGAATGCCGGCCCCGTTCCGAAGCCGGAGAAACCAGTCGGGGTAACGAAGTGTATCGACTCGGTAAAGTATATGCGGACCTCCCACATGAAGGTGCTTGACGACTGGCGTGATGAGGTGCTGCGGGAAGGCGACAGGGTTCCCATCGAGGTCAACGGTGTCAAGTATGACAAGAGCCTCATGAACGGCTGCCTCAAGTGTCATGCGGACAAGAAAAAGTTCTGCGACGAGTGCCATGTCTACACATCCGTGAAACCGTATTGCTGGGATTGCCATTTCGTGCCGAAGGAGACGTTCTAATGGATAAAAAGAGAAGACAATTTTTAAAGATTGCCGGCTTGTCAACCATTGCCGGCCTTGGAGCGCCGGCGGCACTCAACATGCTGCTGAAGGGTGAGCCCTCCCCGGTTTCGTTCGCCTCCTCCGGGGGTGGTGCCGGGGCGTCCCAGGGGGCGGCGCCGACCGGCGTGCGGCTGGGGATGGTAGTCGACCAGCGGGTGTTCGATGCCAACAAGGGGCTGGCCGAAAAATGCATCACTGCCTGCCACACGACGCACAATGTCCCTGATTTCGGCAACCCCAAGGACGAGATAAAGTGGATCTTCCAGGTTCCCTATGAAAAGGCATTTCCGGGCAAGAGCCACAACCTGCGCAACGAAAAACTGCACGACTCCCGCTTCCTGGTGTTCTGCAACCACTGCGACAACCCGCCCTGCGTCCGTGCCTGCCCTACAAAGGCAACCTTCAAGCGCAAGGACGGCATCGTGGCCATGGATTACCACCGCTGCATCGGCTGCCGCTTCTGCATGGCGGCATGCCCCTACGGCATGCGGAGCTTCAACTGGCGCGATCCGCGCCCCTTTATCAATAAGGAAACATTCAACAAGGAGTTTCCGACACGAATGCGCGGCGTGGTGGAGAAGTGCAATTTCTGCGTCGAGCGGGTGGCAAAAGGGCTGCAGCCTGCCTGTGTCGAGGAATGCGGCGGCACCGGTGCCATGGTCTTCGGCGACCTGAATGACCCCCATTCGGAAATTCGCAAAGTCCTGGCCGAGAACTTCACCATTCAGCGAAAGCCTTCCCTCGGGACATTGCCTTCACTGTTTTATATTGTTTAGTGGGGCGGATACGGGGGTTGCGTTGCAGGGGATATGCCAGCCTGAACAGCTCAGAGGAAAAAGTGATTTTTGAATTTGCGGAGGCATCATGTTAGAAAAAGCGCTTACTGGAAGTAACAGATACTGGGGATGGATAGCAGTGCTGCTGGCCTTCATGGCTGCAGGCGCCTTAAGCTATGTGCAGCAGTACAACTACGGTCTGGGGTTGACCGGTATGAGCCGCGACGTTTCCTGGGGCGTTTACATTGCCCAGTTTACCTTTCTGGTCGGTGTCGCGGCCTCGGGCGTCATGGTTGTCCTGCCCTACTATCTGCACAACTACAAGACCTTTGCCAAGATCACCATCCTGGGAGAGTTCCTGGCCGTGGCGGCGGTCACCATGTGCCTGCTGTTCATCCTGGCCGACCTCGGCCAGCCGATGCGGGCCCTGAACGTCCTGCTCCACCCGACGCCCAACTCAATTCTCTTCTGGGACATGATCGTCCTCAACGTCTACCTCTTCCTGAACATATTTGTCGGATGGGTTGTCCTGACCGCCGAGAAAAAGGAGGTGGCGCCGCCCAAGTGGATCAAGCCCTTCATTTACATCTCAATTCCCTGGGCAGTCAGCATCCACACGGTAACGGCCTT
>JAFDCC010000220.1 GCA_019312985.1 Deltaproteobacteria bacterium | reverse complement strand
TTCACGGTGAAACCAGTTGAATAGCGGGATCAATCACCTGCGGCACTATCTACAAAAAAAAGCGTGATATTTCCATACATTTTTCCTCCGGCACCCTTCCCGACCCAAAAGCCATTTGTAAAGTGATTGAAAAGAGGTATTTAATCCGGGGGAATCGGGGACGCTGATTCTGTGATTTTTTTCGGCAAATGAAATGGAGTCAGAACACCGAGAAATAGTCCGTCATCCCTGTCTTCCCAGGATCTTATGCTCCCTGGCATAGCTGTTGACCCGCTTGAGGTGATCACGATCGAACTCGTTGAGTTCCTGGAACACCCGAATAAACCAGGAGTCAACATTCTTGCTCATTATATTCTGGTAGTGCACTTCCCCGGCGCTCGTTTCTATCTCGACCGCTGCTTTGAATGCGGTCTTCCTGTCCGGCCTGTTTCTGGAAAACCTTATATAAACATCGGTTGCCCACTCTCTCGTCTTTATGTTTTCCTCGAGAATATCCCGGGGGAAACTGGCCAGAAACTCGGCAGACATATCCTGGCTTGACTCAACGCTTCTGATAAGCGCCGCATGGTTCTTTTCTTCGTGCGCCATCTGCTCCCAGAATTTCCTGTCCGCCGGCAGCGACTCGGCAAAAATGGTGTATATGTCTGCCATCAGTATTTCCAGTTCACTTGCCGCATCGAGTATGGTCCGTATAGTTTCGTAATTCATCATGCTGCAGTCCCCCACGCAGTTAACGCGGTTAGGCATACATCTCCAGCCGGTTTTTTTCCGCCAGAAATTTTCCCTTGCCTTATTTTGTATGACTTTACGTTTATACTATTAAACCTCTTGAGCCCTGATGCCACTCTCAAGGTGTTTTTTCCAGGGAAATAATAGATGCGGAGCTTGCAATACATTCGAAACGCATGCTGGAAATTCCCGGAAAACAAACGAAGCCGATGCGGCCCGCTAAAGCCTGCGATGACAGGCGGCAGGATCCAGGAATTAAGTCAGCGGTCAGGAGAAAACTGCCGGTTGGTTTGCGAGGACCCTGGTAAACTCTGACTTGAGTTTGTCAAGGTAAAAGGGTTTTTCTATAATGGGATATTTTTTCAGGGGCAGCCCTTCGTCTCGAACAGGATCACTCAGGTAGCCCGACATGAAGAGTATCTTCACCCCCGGGACCAGATTTACAAATTTCTTTGCAAGCTCGACACCATTCATCCGGGGCATCATGATATCGGTCAGCAGGATATCGATCCTTTCGGCTTTTCCTGTTTTCTGAAGGGCTTCGGCGCCGCTGCAGGCAGTAAAAACTCTGTATCCCTGAAGAGCCAGATGCTCCCGGACCATATCGCAGATAAAGGAGTCGTCATCAACTATGAGAATAGTTACAGCGCTATTTTCAGTATTTTTTTCTGCCATCGTCCTGCTTCAAAAATTGATAAGTCTCCCCAGGAAACGTTCCTCGAATCTCTTAAATTTGCAATTTTCATTCCGTTACATATTAAAAAAACATAACTACTTGAAATGGAATACTATTTAATTTATCAGGTATGAACTGGTGATGGAATCGTAGGCCGGAAGACCTCTTTGGGGTACTTCCAGGCAGACCGTGTGACATTTTTTGTCACCGAAATAACTTGTCAGGATATGCAGTGACTGCCAGCAGGTTCTACCTGCTGCCGCCTGGGATGCTGCAGGACTTTTAAGGATAAAACAGGGGTGATAGAAACCGCTCAGCGGGTATGACAGAATTGGACGAGCAGCTTGTCCGCCCGTTCGGCCTCGGGCGGGAAAAGATCAGGTGGGACATATTCCGTGCCCAGGACCATGGCAACCCTGTAGCGGGCGCATTCCTCATAATGCCAGCGGCAGTACATCTTTTTTACCATTTCCGAGGCGGTTGGCATGTTTTTCAGCTTGTCATTAAAGTAAAGACATTTTGTCAACAGTTCACAATCCTTCATAAAGCTCGTTTCTTTGGTTTATTTGCAACGCATACGCAGGGTTAAAATGCCGGACCCTCTGCAGCAAGTCAACTGCAGGACCTTATTCCGGCAGGGTTCGGGTTGTGGAAATATGCGAATCGTTGTCTGGTGCCGGGCAAGGGAAAAAGGCCGGCTGCTTTCTGGAAGCACACTTTTGCTGCAGGGAACACTTTACCTGTTTCCCTGCAGCGATCTTCTTAAAAGCTCAGGGCAGTTAGCATCACCCCCGGGTATTCCCGGGGACACGGCCTGTTCCCGGTCAATCAGCTGATAGTGTCTTCTATTACCTTCCTGATATCACTTTTCAGTGTTTCCGAAGGTGTCACCACGACTTTTTTTTCGCTGATCGTTATCGAGTACCGGGGTTCCTCCTGGTGCTGGATGTATACCTGCTTCAACCGGTCGCTCAGCTTCTCAAGACTGATTATGGAAAGTCCTCTTTCCTCCACCAGGCTCTTGAAGTTGACGATCTTGCCATCCTTCCCGACCCAGGCAACACCGAATTTCTTCGGCGGCTTGCCGATAAAGAAGAAGGCCGTCTCGTCTCCCGGGACCACTTCAACGGGGTCCTTTATTTCGGAGACAAGTTTTTCAACCGGCTGCCGCAAGCTGTCCAGTCTCTGCGCAGCCGGATCATCCTTGCTCAAGGGGGGATAATCTTTTGATGACCCTAACAGCTTGTCCATGAAACCCATAAACTCCTCCTTTTCCGGTTGCGGCGAGCCATGTGTAACATACGGTGCGCGAAGCAACATAGCAAAAAGGGTGTTGTCATGACTCAGCCCTTACCTGTCTCCCTCATTGCTTTTCTCTTTAGATTTTTCTACCATCCTGGAACCAAAATGTCAAGAAAAGGTCCAATTGCTGGTCAGGAAATCACTGCGGCCGCAAGGCTGCTCAGAAGAGATTGCAGCCGGCATTGGCGGTTTTCAAAAGAGGAGAATGACGCTGAATGCCGCAATAGTTGCTGCGCGGCCACCGCAGCGGTTATGTGGTTTATTAAGTCCTGTTTTTTTCTGAACGGCGCCATTCGTGGAGCAGTGCTTCAATTTTCGGGCCGCAGCGCTCGCCCTTGCAGTCGCCGCTCCCCGAACCGACAGCCCGGTTTATTTCCCGCAGGGTGGCGGCGCCCTGCCTGATGGCCTCCAGGAACCGTTTGCGGGGAATACCCCGGCAGATACATACAATCTCGTTCCGCCGCAGCCACTCCCTTTTGACGTCTTCTCCTTTCACGGGGTTCACTTTGTCCTGGCAGGAAAGAGGCAGAAAATACACCTCCCCGGTGGTCCCTGCATCAACTCTTTTCAGTGCAAATCCCAGATGACATCTAAAATAAAACGGGTCTTTTCATCCAGTAACACCACGTCGCCGTCCAGCTTTATTCTGATATAGCCCGCCGGCAGGCGGGACAGTGTCTGCTCCAGGTCGGCGGGCAGCCGCTGTCCTTCCAGCCCTGGCGGCAGCTCCCCGTGCTTTTTTATATGCTGCTGCAATCCCGGCGGCAGTTCTTTTTTTCCGGCCAGGCCGGGAGGAACCTTTTTGCTTTTCCCGCTGCCCTTATAGTATCGTACAATCTTTTCCCGGTCAGCGGCGCTGAAAACCATGGCGGCCCTGACATCATCGCCTGCAATAACGACTGAACCGCTTTCCACCTTCGGCTTAGAGGCGCAGGCCGTTACAATTGTCAGCACAAGAAGTCCAACTGCCAGAAATACGGTTATCTTCATTTTCTTTCCCATGATTATTTTTTATCGCTCAAAAAATCCTCCGCCTCATCCACATCGTGGCGGCAGCCGATTATAAGCGGGACCCGCTGGTGCAGCTCTTCCGGCTCAATCTCCAGGATATCGCGTCCATCGCCGGTGATAGCCCGGCCGCCGGCCTGTGCGGCTATGAAGGCAAGGGGAGCGGCCTCGTAGAGCAGCCGCAGTTTGCCGCTCGGTTTGGAAGGGTTCTTGTTGTCCTTCGGGTAGAGAAATATGCCGCCGGATATGAGATTGCGGTGAAAATCTGCAACCAGGGAACCGATGTAGCGTGAGCTGTAAGGCCGGCCTGCCGGCTTGTCCTGCTCCTTGAGATAGTCGATGTATCGCTGCATGTTCCTGTCCCAGTAGCTGTAGTTGCCCTCGTTCACACTGAAGTACTTGCTCTTCTCCGGCATCCTGATATTGGGGTGGGACAGGTAGAATTCGCCGACGCTCGGGTCGAGGGTAAAGCCGTGCACCCCTTCGCCGGTGGTGAAGACCAGCATGGTGCTGGAGCCGTAGATGATATAGCCGGCCGCTACCTGGCTGCTGCCGGGCTGCAGGAGGTCGGCCTCGGAGCCGGGTTTCAATGCGTCTTGCGGCACGTCATTGCCGCTGTCCGTCCTTCTCCGGCCGTAGGTGGGTGCACCGCCATCGGAACTCCTCCTCCGGTGCACGGAAAATATGGTCCCTATACTCACATTGACGTCGATGTTTGACGAGCCGTCCAGGGGGTCGAAAGCCAGGGTGTACTTGCCGGCGTGTTCTTCGGCTACCGGGATGATTCCCTCCTCCTCCTCCGAGGTCATGACACAGAGATAGCCGCAGCGCGCCATCCTTTTCTTGATGGTGTTGTTGGAGAATTCATCCAATTTCTGGACCTCTTCCCCCTGGATATTGACCTTGCCGGACATGCCGAGGACATCGGCCAGGCCCGCCATGTTCACTTCCGCAGAAATGGTCTTTGCCGCAACGATCAGTTCATTCAGCAGCCCGGACAGATCGCCTGTGGCTTCTGGATGCATGCGCTGCAAATCCATGATATGTCTGCTGACGGTAATTCCAAGAGGCCTGTGCATGGTTTTCTCCCTTGCTGGTTATATTCAGGGCGTAATGGGTTCATCGGGGTCACTCCGGCAGCCCGACCGGAAAATTATATTACGGAATAAATTAACTCCTTGTCAAACAAAAGCTATCCCGGTATGAAGCGGGGGATACGAAAAACCTTTCCGGAGCCCCGATTCAAACAATGACAGCGCCCAGCAGCCCGAACCCTGAGCAACAGCCTAAACCATTCCTGGCCGTCGGGCGTCTGCAGTCATACAGAACCCTTTTTACCACCAACCGCCGGTTCACCAGGTTCTGGCTCGCCGGGGTCATAAGCCATTTGGGGAACTGGTTCAACTACATCGCCATTTTTGTCCTCCTTACCAGGCTGACCGGCTCCGGCGGTGCGGTCAGCTGGTTTCTGATTGCCAAGTTTATCCCGACGACCTTCCTGGGGCCGGCGGCCGGCGTCGTTGCCGACAG
>JAFDCC010000219.1 GCA_019312985.1 Deltaproteobacteria bacterium | reverse complement strand
TCCCTGCAGCTCCAGTGAGCCCAGTTGCCGTTCCCCGTATTCCAGGTTTTCAGCAACAAGGTCAACAGAAGCTCTGGGGGCCGAAACCGTGCCTCTTATTTCGAGGCCAACTACCGCCTCACCCCTAAGAGGAATACCGGCAACCCGTTCGAAAAACTCGGCCAGGCTTTTGCTTTCAAACCTGCCTGACAGCGCAACAGGTACTCCCTTCAGTGCCTGAAAATTATCCGGGACAGGAATCCTTCCCTGGTGGAGGACAAACCGGTTCTTCCCTGCCGCTGCCGAGCCCCTGTCAAAAAAGAAAATGTTGTTTTCCAGGTGCCCCTCAAGTTTCAATGCTGCAGTCGCGGCAAGGGAGGCAATTCCCTCATCTTCCAGGGCAAGGAGCTGTAGAATGGGTCCTGCATCGCTGATCTCCAGGCTGAACTTTCCATGGGAAGCGGCGGCAAGGGGCATAAAACTGCCCGCCTGCAGCAGGGGCAGGGACAAAGTAATATCGCTGACCTGAATCCTGCTCCCCGGGATTGCCGCCTCCACCGAGGTGAGGGTCAACACCTCCCGGTCAAGGATTCCGGAAAGCGACGGGATTTCCACTGCAACCGTGCGGAAACGGCCCTTTTCCACGGCGAGCCCGAAGGTGGCGGAAACCAATGCCCCGGCGCCGAGATCATAGGCAAGCTGTGCCTCACCCGTTATCCGGCCGGCAAGGTCGGCAGCAAAACCAAACCGCTGCTGCAGTTCATTGACATCAAGGGCGTCGGTACCCAGGTGAAGGCTTAACAGCTGCTCTTCCAGGGACCACTGAAGGGTGAGTCGATTTTCACCGGAATCAATGTCGGCTCCAAACCGGTCGCCTTTCTCCCCTGCTCCGGGGAAAACGATCCAGCCGCTTGCGGTTACGCCGAGGCGGCCCAGTTCAAACGAATCAATGGACAGGGTCGTGTCCCTGTAGCGTATTCGGGAGGCCATATCTGTCGCAAGCCGCGTAGCACCGGCCGTTGCCACCCGGAAGAGCCCGGCGTCAAGCTGCAGCTCATGGCCCGGGCCGGCAGAGTGCAATCTGGCGTTTACTGTGTTCAGTTCCGCATCCCAGCCGGAGCCAACGAGGCGAACCGATCCGTTCTGCAGCACCAGCTCGGGAAGCGCTGCAGGCAGGAGAAAAGTTTCCGCCTCGGCCCCGGCCTCCTCCTCACCCATCCCGACGGTCAGGTCCTGAAGAAATTCGGGGCTTTCCACCCTGCAGCTGAGCCCCCGCAGAAAAACATCGACACCCTGCTTCAGGTCCCACAGATTGTAGCTGCAGGAAACTGCCTGGGCCTTGAACCGAAAAGCCTGCGGCCGGCCCTCCTCCGGGGCGAGCGCCACACCGGCCAGGGTGGTCGTTGACAGGGGATTGCCGCTGATTGCGCTGAAACTGATATCTATATGGGACCTGGCGCCATAATGGCGCACTGCTCTGCCAAGGACGTAATAGACCGCAGGCTCCCACTTCAGGAGGGCGACGGCAAGCAGCAGGGCCAGAGGAACCGCCCACAGATATGCTTTTTTCATGGTGGTCAATTATACCTCTTTACGTGACCGGATAATACGGAATTATTACTCTAACGGCCAAAAAATTGCGCCGTTGGGCTAGCCTTGCCGGGCACTGCTTTCAGGGCTTTCGAAGCGGGCAAACAAGGTTTGCCGAAAGGAGGACTTCCAGTGATCAGGCAGCGGTTTTCACCCCTGTCGTGCGGCCCTGAATTGAAGCTAGCCGAGGATCAGCTTCATCCACTTCAGGGAATCGACCGGCCCCCAGCTCCCAGCATCGTATGGCCGCAGCCGGGCTTCCGGGTTGTCGCAGCTCTCACACTCCTTCAGGATGGGCGTCAGGTACGACCAGGCAAGCTCGACGCCGTCCTGGCGCCAGAAGAGCATGTGGTCGCCGGTGATGACGTCGAGCAGAACCTTGGCATAGGCATCCAGCGGCGAGCCGGAAAACCCCTGGTAGTATCTGAAATCCATGGTCACCGGCCGCAGGCAGGATTTGGCGCCGGGGACCTTGGTCTGGAAAGTGAGGGAGATCTCCTCTTCCGGGTAGATGCCCATGACCAGCCGGTTGGCCGTGATATGCTCCTCGAAGACATCACGGAACATGGTGTGGGGTACATCCTTGAACTGGACGACGATGCGCGTATCCTTCCGGGCCAGCCTCTTGCCGGAGGCAAGGTAAAAAGGAACCCCCTGCCAGCGCCAGTTGTCGACAAACATGCGCATCATGGCAAAGGTCGGGGTAATAGAGCCGGGGTCCACCCCCTTTTCATCCCGGTAGCCCAACACCGTCCTGCCGTCGATCGTGCCGGCCCGGTACTGGCCGAGCACCAGGTTGTCCATGAGGGTTCCGCGGGATAAAGGCTTCACCGACCTGCTGACCTTGGCCTTCTCGTCCCGTACCCGGTCGTCCTCGAACAGGGAGGGCGGCTCCATGGCGGTCAGGGCGAGGAGCTGGATCATGTGGTTCTGGAACATGTCGCGCAGCACCCCGGCCTTTTCGTAGTAGCCGGCCCGGTTCT
>JAFDCC010000218.1 GCA_019312985.1 Deltaproteobacteria bacterium | reverse complement strand
TTCCCGGGGCGCCCCGGCAACTGCATCCCCGGTTGTCTCAGAAGCTGCAAGCTCCGGCACCAGGGGAGGCGCCATTGCTGACTGCTGCTGTGTTGCTGTAGTAGCGCAGCCTGACAGGAAAAGCATTGCGCTTAATACAATTCCACCCAGCAAAATTCTCTTTTTGGCAAGCATAGACTTTTTTCCCGACATTGTTTTGGGTTTCACAAGCTGTCCTTTTTCCATGGAGTAAGCCCCAACAGTATGTTTAACATCAGATTGCACGAAAACCTTTCCATCCACCGTTCCCGGGCTACTTGCCTTCCAGGGCCAGCCTGCCCCTGATAAAACGGGACAGGTCTGCGGGCAATTGATAGCCTGAGAGCAGAATCGCCCTGTATTCGGCCGCGGCCTTGTCGCTGTTGCCCTCTTTGTCCAGAATCCTGGCACGGGCAATCATCGTATCCAGCGAGTCGCCGAACAGGTCTTCATGACGGGCCAGGAGCAGCAGGGCATCGAGGTAGTTGCCGTTCTCCTCCGAGAACATGGCATAGCTGATCAGGGCCTCGCTGTCCGGTCTTTTGCCGCTCACCGCCATTTTAAAGTACTCGGCCGCCTCGTCATTGCGCTTCATGTTCGCCAGCCCTATGGCGGTATAGAGGGCGCTTGCCGCATCATTCTCATCTGCTTTCAGCGCTTCTTTGCCATAATAGACGGCCTTGGCATTCATCCCCATGTGCACGAGGTAAAGCGAGGCCAGGCGGGAGGCAAGCCTGCCGTTGTCCGGCCATATGGCGTGAGCCTCTTCGTATAACGCCAGCGCATCTTCATACTCTTCCTGTTTTTCAAGGGCCCGTGCCTTCTGGGTTAACTTCCTCGCCTCCAGGGCCTCGGGGGACATCTCCACCTTCTGGACAACCTGCAGCTTCTCCCCCTGCATGAGGATGGCTTCGTCCTTCTTGACCGCAACCTTTTCCTCTTCACGCTCGGGCCACTCGAATGTCGCGCCCTTTGGCGCGATAACCAGGGTGTTATGCCGCTCTATGGCCTGGAGGTTCTGCAGATTCAAAATGACATCGAGGACAAAGTCCCAGGGCACATTGTCAAGGGCCAGGGTCAGGGTTCCGCCCACGCCCTGGGCAATGACAATGTTCATTCCGCTGATTTCACCGAAAAGCCTGAAAACATTGTGCAGGTCGATTTTGTAAAAATCAACGGTGATGGGCTGCTTGTCATACCCGGCATAGAGGAACTGGTCGATAGCCGGGCTGGCGGCGGCAGCTTTCGGGGCCGGCATTGAAACCGGCTGTGCCGCTGCCTGCTCCATGGGAGCGGCGGGCGTTGCGGCCGGTTGCGCCACTGGCGGGGATTTTTTCGCTGACGCTGTGATAGAGGGTGCTGCCGCTCCTTTCTGCCTGAAAGCAATGACGATATCATTGCCGTCCCGCTCGACGGTGTGGCTCGCATCACCTGTTGTCAGCATTTCAAGCCTCGCAACCAGCGGCTTTTTGTCATCCAGGACCTTACCGTTAATCTGTGTCACGGGCCCGGCGCCTGTCTTTACCGGAAAGGTCACGGATTCGGCGAAAGAACCGTCGGCAATGTCGAGTACGATCCTCTCGGGCTCAAACAGTTCATACACAGTAAATGTCGGTGGGGCAGAACCGGCGACCCGAAGGAACATTCCGTCATCTGACACGCTCGTGTTGATTCCGGTTACCTGATAGGGGCCGGGGGCCGCAAAAGCAAGCTGCTCCGCCGTAGCGTTATTCGCCGTTCCTGCAACAGAACACGTGAAAAGCAGCGCTGCTATCCATAGCATTGATTTTCTGAAGCATACCCTGCGGGTCATTGCTATTTATCCCCCTCTTGTTTCAACACCATTTCAACGGTTTTATATATTTTGTCGCCGGCCAGGTTGTAGGTGTAATTCTTGACAATCACCTTGTTCGGCACTATGGCCGTAACAACGCCGGTCCGGCCCAACAGAATACCTTCACGGATTATATAGCCCTGGTTGTTTGAGTCCTGGACCATGGCAAACATATCGTTTGCGCTCGACACAATTGCCACGACGGAAAGCTGGCCGGGCTCAAACTTCCGCATCCCGGTCAGCACCTCAACGGGGACCTCTTTTGCCACCACCCGTTCCTGGATAAAAGGCTCAAAAGGGTCATTCCTGCCTTCCCGCTGGTAGAAAAAAGCATCTGTTTTTCCCTCAAACAGGATGGCCGCCATTTTCTCAGTAAACTTCTGCTCCTTCTGCTCGGCAGCAGCCTCTTCCCCTGCAGCAAAAAGAGCTCCGGCCTGCATACCGTGAATCAGGCAGGCAGCGATAAGGGCGGCAACGAATGTAGTAACGGTCTTTGCTTGCACAGCGTCTCTTTATCTTCTTTTTTTCTTATTTTTAGCCTGGTCTTGCTGGGCTGCCATTTCATGTGCTTCAAGAAACCGGTAGGTGATCAGGCTGATGCCCGAGGAGAGCATCATCTCGCCCCTTTGCTTCGAGGGATTGCCAAGACTGATATTGATTGCCGAGACAATACGCTCGAGCCTGCTGACCTCGTATAAAAATGTGCCGATATTGTGGTATGGCCCGTTTACACTGATGGAAACCGGGATCTCGGCATAAAATTCCTTTTTGCGTTCACCGCCGGGCGAAAAGGTGGCCATCTGCAGGCCGGAATTGGTGCCCAGGGCGGAAATATTGGTCAGCAGCGAAGGGATTTCCTTTTTCTGGGGCAGGAGGATGGAGGCCTCGGCAAACAGCCGCTTGGTTTCCTCCATTTCCGCCAGGTGCTCTTCGAGCTTGGCGGCAGCGGCCTTTGCCGCGGTAATTTCCTGGCGCAGCTTCGAAGCCCGACCCTCAAGCCTCTTTATTTCCTCGGTTTTGGCCGTATAGTGCAGGAAGTAAAAGGCCACGGCCGGCACAATTATCACCAGGGCGAACAGGACAACGACAACCCTTTTGTCAAGGGGAACGATCCTGTTCTCCAGGAAGGAATCAAAGGCTTCTTTTATCTTGTTCGCTTTCATCCGTTTTCAGTAAGCTGCCTTGCTTTACAGTTATTCTGCCATATTCCCTGTTTTTCTGCGCCGCAGCGGCACATTTATTTTGCCCCTTCCTTTTTGGGCGCCTCTTCCTGCTGGTAGTCCGCATTGACCACGCCGATCGTCAGTGAAAAGGACTTCAGCTGCCTGCCCTCTACAGCGGTAGTAGAGGTGCCGGAGAGCTCGGCTGAGGCAAAATAGGGCGAGGTCACAAGCGTTTCCATAAAGTCCGCGATTGTGGCGTTGTCGAGGCCAATGCCAGATATGCGCAGGACGGAGCCGTTAAAACTCATGGAGTTGAGCCACAGGCGGCTGGAAGGCGTCAGGGTCGCCAGCTCATCCATGACACGCACGGAAAGCTGCGAGCCCTTTTTCAGCTCGCTGATGGTGTTAAGCTTTGTTTCCAGCAGGGCCCGGTCTTTTTTGAGCTGTTCAATCTGGTTGATGGTGGTCTGGTACTTGGCCTTTTCCTTGTTCAGCTGTGCGATGGAAGCGTTGAGCCCGTCCACCTTGAAACCGAGGGCCAGGGCCACCAGGCCCAAAACAGCCAGGACAGCAAGCAGGGTAATACCCAGCCCGATCAGACGGTTGCGGGCCCGTATCTTTTTCTTTATCTGTCTTACTGGTAGGAGATTAATATGGACCATGCCTGTCTCAC
>JAFDCC010000217.1 GCA_019312985.1 Deltaproteobacteria bacterium | reverse complement strand
GAAGCGACTCGAGCCGGAAGAATTTGTTCACTACGATTCATTCTAGCGGGCCCGCTGTTTTCTGCTTTTGCTGAGCCGGAGCCCTGAATCCGTGCCGTGAGGTGCCCTGCTGTCCGTCAGGGCACCTTTTTTTTTGGCTTAAAAGCCCGGTCCTGAAACAACAGACCAAGGACGCCTGCGCGGGTGTAACAGCGGCCCGGTTGAAAGGAAAATTTTCGGAAATGTCAAAGGGGCCGGATAAACTCAACCACTACAATTGAAACGAGGACGAGTATTCCCACCGGAACGGTTTTATTTTTGAGGGGATAGTTGAAGTCGACAATCCGCAGAGCCCAGCAGGATGCCCCGAGCAGCAGGGCAACGGCAAAAAGTGCCTGGTACCCCTTGTCGTGCATGAGGTTGTTGCCGAGGGCGGCGTAGAAGATCATATTAAGCACGGCGAGAAAGGTAACCAGAAAACGGGTCACCCGTGCCAGAACACGGCTGAGCACATGGGTGATCTGATACAGTCCCAGGTTTTCAAAGAGGGCGGCTGAAAGCACCAGGGCGAAGGACCCCAGGAATGCCACGGCAAGAATGGCCAGGTGGTTCCGGGTGATGAATGTTACAATGAAACCATACGCAATGGTGTCCTCAATTCCGTAAACCCAGTGGTTCAGGATAATGATAAGCGCGGTAAGGGCAAAATCTTTTATGAGTCCACCCATAACATTTCCTGTCTACTGCCTGGAGCAGCCCATCTCCTGCGATTTTCAATCAGGGGTAATCTTCCAGAAAGCCTATGGCCCGTTCGATTTTATGAATATAGGCAAATCCCTGCCCCTTCCTGTCAAGCTTGCCGGCCTTGATGATGGCATCAAAAACCGCCTCGGTCTGGCTCTCTTTGGTAATTATCAGAATTATTTCCTTTTCCGGGGCAATCAATTTTGACAAGGCTCCGAGTTTCTGCCGGACACCGGTGCCGCGGCCGTAGAAACAGGTGGCCCCGGGGGCGCCGGCTTTCAGTGCCGCATCGATTACCCTGTCGGCTCTTCCTCTCTGGACAATGCAGGTGATCTGGTTAAGTTCATTCATCTGTGTCAACTCCCTGGGGCACACTGCCGAATATTTGATATTGAGCGGTCTGCCGGCTTATGGCCGGCCTGGCCGCCTGTAGTAAATCTAGCAAGAATGATGCCTGAATTTTGAAATCAGGTGACCCTGGTACATGCCAGCCAGGAATATAGCTATATTTTCCCCAAATTTATACTTAAAAACAAAAAGTTATACCAGGGCGGCCTGGGTCGCGGCGGAATGGAGTTTTTTCAATTCTTGACAGGCAAGCTGCTGCTGATTTAAGTATAGATAAGTACCTGTTGTCAACGGGACAAACTTTCTCCTGCCAGGATCCGGTATGATAGTTTACGACCTGAAATGTAATTGCGGCTGCACCTTTGAAGGATGGTTCCGGGACCGCAAGGAATTCGAAAAGCAGAAGGCTGCCTCTTTCCTGACATGTCCCCGGTGCGGCAGCAGCAGCATCCTGAAGCTGTTGTCGCCGGTGCCGTTCTGCTCCTCAGGCAACAAAGCGGATCTTCCTGCTCCTGACAGGCTGCCCGAAACCGTCTCTGCCGATGAAGCCGAAAAAGCGCTTGCCACCCTGCAGAAGTTTGTCCTGGATAATTTTGAGGACGTTGGCGCTGACCTGGCAAAAGAATCCCTTAAAATTCACTTCGGTGCGGCAGAGCCCCGAAACATCCGAGGTGTTACCACCGATTCTGAGGAAAAAGAGCTCAGGAAAGAGGGGATAAACCTTTTGAAAATCCCCCTGGTGCCGAAGAAGGAAAAGGCAAACTGAATCGCTTCCCCTTTCTTCTAAAAAACGTAAATTTGCTTCCTATGAAGCAGCTGTCCTCCTGCTCTCCTTAAACTGCTTCAGCCGGTAGTAGGTCTCCCGTTCGCGTTCGCCGAGATACTGGGCAATGGAACGTATCTGCTGCTTCAGTTGTGGCAGGATGCGCTCCTCAAGGACTCGCACCCTCCTGGTCGTATGAATTATCTCCCGGCTCAAACGCTGGAGCTTGTTGTCATACTCGGCGATGTTGAGGATCGTGTCGACAATTTTTTCAAAACGCCAGGCACTTTCCTCGACACTGGCCGTTGTCCACCTGATGTCGTAATTTCTTTCATCCGGGGCCCGGACCGCGGAACCGCGGGGCGCGATCTCTTTGTACTCCAGCCCCCATAGCTTCCTGCTCTTGATTTCAACCCCGAAATCACGCGCCGTCACAGCGCAGATCGAATCAAGGGCATCCCTGCCGTCAATGCCGAGGCTGCAGGCCAGCTCGGTAATTCCCTCGCCATAGAGCTGTCGGATTGTTCGGCGTGACTCCAGGTACGGAGTGGATGTCTTCAAAAATTCAATGATCAGGGCCTGGCGTCTGGACTTGAGAATCCCAATGGAATTAACCACGGAAGATGATTTTTCCTTCAAAAGCAGAAGATTGGTCCGGGTCGGATGGATCATGAGCGTCTGTCCCTGTCTCTATTTCTTCAGCCTGCCGGGGTGGAGTTTGAATTTTTCAAGAATATCAAGGCCGATGTCCAGGGTTTCAAGGATGGAGCGTGTCTCCGCATTCTGGTGGACAAAGGAATATTCAAAGGCGGCGGCAAAATCAAGGAGCAGCTGGTCAGCTTCTCCCATGCCGTCCCGGCCGACTATCGCTTCCAGTTTCTGGAGTTCCCTGCCCCTGGCGTAGTTTCGGTAGAGGTGGTTTGCCAGTTCCCTGTGGTCCTGGCGGGTCTTGTCGATGCCAATGCCGTTCTGCATGAGCCGCGAGAGGCTCGGCAGCACGTCCACGGGGGGAAAGATCCCCTGCTGGTGTAATTCGCGGCTCAAAACGATCTGGCCTTCGGTGATATAACCGGTGAGGTCCGGGATCGGATGGGTGATGTCGTCCTCCGGCATGGTGACAACCGGGATCATGGTTATCGAACCACGGGATCCCTTGATGCGCCCGGCCCGCTCATAAAGAGAGGCGAGGTCTGAGTACATGTAGCCCGGGTAGCCCCGCCTGCCAGGCAGTTCCTTCCTGGCATTGGAAATTTCCCGCAAGGCATCGCAGTAGTTCGTCATGTCCGTGACCAGGACGAGGATATCCATTTCCTGCTCAAAAGCCAGGTATTCGGCAACGGTAAGGGCAAAGCGGGGCGCCATCAGCCGTTCCATCACCGGGTCGTCGGCCATGTTGATAATGGCGGCAAACTCAGACTCCATGTTCTGCAGGGCCTCCATGTAATATGCGTACTCATGAAAGGTGAGGCCGAGGGCAACAAAGATGACGGCAAAGGATTTCGTGCTTTCCCTCAGCCGTGCATGCTGCAGGATATGGGCGACAAGTTCCCGGGCCGGCAAACCGGCGCAGGAGAAGATCGGCAGTTTCTGGCCCTTGACAAGGGTGTTGAGACCGTCAATTGCCGAGACCCCGGTTTCGATGAACTCTTCCGGCCGCATCCGTGCCACGGGATTTATGGGATAACCGCGGGCCGGGCGCCATTTTTCGGGAAAGAACATCGGCAGCCCGTCCAGGGG
>JAFDCC010000216.1 GCA_019312985.1 Deltaproteobacteria bacterium | reverse complement strand
GACGGTTCGGCTAAAACCGCCCTGATGTCGGCCAACCTGATTTTTCTGAACGGCCAGGAGCATATCCTCTCCATTACCCGGGATATTACAGATCTCAAGAAAGCGCAAAGGGACAAGGAAGAACTGGAAACCCAGCTGCGCCAGGTTTACAAGATGGAGGCCATCGGCACCATGGCGGGCGGCATCGCCCATGACTTCAACAACATTCTCACCATCATCCTCGGCAACGCCGACCTGGCGAGGCATGCCGCCGGCGAGGTGAGCGGCCCGCTTTCAGAATACCTTGAGCAGATCCAGAACGCCTCGGTTCGGGCCAAAGAGATGGTGCGCCAGATACTGACCTTCAGCCGCCGGACCCAGCAGGACCTGACGGTCGTCAAGCCGCACATGGTTTTCAGCGAGGCCTTCAAGCTGCTGCGCTCAACGATCCCCACCTCGGTTGAGATGCAGTTGGAGCTTTCCCCTGAGTGCCCGGCCATACTGGCCGATACCACCCAGCTCAACCAGTTGCTCATGAACCTCTGCACCAACGCCGTTGATGCCATGGATGAAAAAGGGCAGCTCCGGGTCACCCTAAATGAAATCACCCTGGACAAAAACAACACCCGCCACAGGGATGATCTTGCCCCGGGACCCTACGTCCTGCTCGCGGTGACCGATACGGGAAAAGGCATGACCCGCGATGTGCAGGAACGAATCTTCGACCCCTTTTTCACCACGAAGAAGGTCGGCAGCGGAACGGGCATGGGGCTCTCCGTCGTTCATGGCATAGTCGAAAGTCACGGCGGCATGATCCAGGTAAAAAGCATGCCGGGCAGGGGCACGACGGTTCACGTCTACTTCCCGGCAGCGGCAGAAGTCCGGGAACAGGCCTCGGACACGGAGCCGGGCCGGGAAAAGGGACACGAGCACATCCTCTTTGTTGATGACGAGGAGCGGCTGGCGGAACTGGCGGGGGAAATCCTCGAGCTCCACGGCTACCAGGTAACAACCAGGACAAGCAGCACCGAGGCCCTTGAAACATTTTCGGCGGCCCCGGAAAGTTTCGACCTTGTCATCACCGACCAGACCATGCCGAAGATGACCGGGGCGGAGCTCTCCGCCGCGCTGCTCAAAATAAAGCCGGACCTGCCGGTCATTCTCTGCACCGGCTACAGTTCGAAAATCTCGGCCGCAACGGCTCGAAAAATAGGCATCGCCGACTTTTCCATGAAACCCTTTGACATGGAACAGCTTGTCCGGACGGTGCGCACGGTGCTGGACAGGAGGACCAGCCGCCGGGGCAGCGTGGAAAAGCGGCCCTCAGAAGCGGTTCCACCGGTTATGTGAGCCGGCCGTAGAGCCCTGTTGATACCGAAGAAATAATACAGTAATATCATACCATTCATTCATTCATAATACCGGAAACAGCTACCCGGTCGGGTCCGGACAGCAGTTGAGCGAGGTGCGGCATGGCAGGCAGAATGGAACCTGAAAAGGGCAAGTGGTACTACCGCTTTGACAAGGGCAGGAATTTTACGGTCGTAGAGGTGGACGAGGTCAGTTGCGCCGTCAAGGTCCAGTACTTGGGCGGCGACACTGATGAAATATCCCTTGCGGAATGGGATACGCTGGAACTGCAGAAATCTGAATAAGCGGCCGAGGGCTTTGCCGGAGCACTGTTTACCGGAATGCCCCGGCCCATTTTATTACTATAGAGTTGTTTTTCGAGGAAAAAATCATGCTGCAGACAAACATCAGAAAACATGTGCCGCTGCCAAAGGAAACCCCGGCATTCTTTTGCGGTAACTGCGGGGTCGTCTCGCTTTATGCCGGCAATATCTGCAACCCCAAAGGAAAGCTGAAGAAGGTTGACTGGTGCGGCTCCAGGGACCTGCCCCAGGCAAAACTCTGCCGCAACAGGGTCAACAACGACCGCTACCGCTGCAAAAACTGCGGTAAGGCAGCCATCAACCCGGCCCTCCTCTGCGAACCGGAAAAGATGGAACTGCCCGAAAGGGTTTAGAAAAAGTAAGGAAACAACCGGAGAGTATGCCGGCATGACACCGGCCTTCCCTGGTTTGTCATCACCGTAACATCTGATTTTTAAGGGGGATCCGTCATGTGTATCGATCTGCAGGGAAAAGTTGCCCTGGTCACCGGGGCAAGCAGGGGCATAGGGGCGGCGGCGGCCCGCGACCTCGCTGACCACGACGCCGCGGTCGTCATCAACTATCTCCACTCTGAAGACAAGGCAGAAGCATTAAAGGAAAGCATCATCGCGGCGGGCGGCAGGGCCATTGCGGTCCAGGCCGACGTGCGCGACCGGGGCGCCGTGGACAGGATGGTCGCCCGAACGGAAAAGGAACTGGGCCCGGTTGACATCCTGGTAAACAACGCCAACATCGACTTCCCGATGCAGCCCTTTACCGAGCTTTCCTGGCCCGATGTCGAGGCCAAGCTCACCGGCGAAATCGGCGCCATGGTCCACTGCTGCCAGGCGGTTATCCCCGGCATGGCTGCAAAGAAGTACGGCAAGATCATTCTGGTCTCCAGCTCCCTCTCACGGGAGCCGGGGTATGGTTTCGGGGCCCACTGCGCCGCCAAGGCGGCCATGGACTCCCTGGCCCGCACCATGGCGCAGGAATTGGGACCGGCCGGCATCTTTATCAACGTCATCGGCCCGGGCCTGACCCGGACCGACGCCACGGCAGGGCTTCCACCCGAGGTATTCACCCGCACGGCGGAGCACACCCCCCTTCTCCGGGTGGCGGAACCTGACGACATTGCCGGGGTCATCATGTTTCTCGCCTCGGAGATGTCGGACCACATCACCGGCCAGTACCTTCCGGTAAACGGCGGCGCCTTCATGCTCTGAGTTGTCCCGCCCCGCACCGGCGGCTTCCCTGAACCATGAATTCTTCCAGCCCCAACCACAGCAAGGAGGTCTTATCATGAATGTTCTTGTCCTGTACTTTTCCAAAGGCGGCAACACCCGCAAACTTGCCGAGAAGATCGCCGAGGGCGTGGAAGCCGGCGGCGCGGCAGCAGTTATTAGAAGCACTGCAGAGGTCACGAAGGAAGACTTTCTGGGTGCAGCCGGCGTCATTGCCGGTTCGCCGGTCTACTTCGGGGTCATGGCGGCGGAGTTGAAAGCCATTTTCGACGAATTCGTCTCGACCCGGCGCATGATGGAAAACAAGGTGGGCGCCGCCTTTGCCACCGGCGGCCACCACACGGGCGGCAAGGAGACAACCATGATGTCCATCCTCCAGTGCATGCTGATCTACGGCATGATCATTGTCGGCGATCCCATGGACGCCTCAGGCCATTACGGCGTCGGCTGCGTCGGCACCCCGGACGACACCGCGGCCGGCGACGGCTTCAAACTGGGCCGGCGCGTCGCCGAACTCTGCGCCCGCCTCAAGGCCTGATCATTTTCATCGGCCCCCCAAAAGCCCCGGCCGCCATCGTACCATTGGGGCAAACAAGCTAATCCTGACAAGCAGGGAAGGAGGCTATCATGAAAACGGTTTCCCGGCTGCATTTTACAAAGCCCGCAACGGCCGTTGCCGCTATTTTTGTCGTGCTCACCATACTCTTCAGCCCCACATCCGCCCGAAGCAACTGGTGGCAGAAGGGTATCGACCTGCTGAAGAGCCCCGCCGGAACCACGGCAGTCAAACAGGCCCTCACCTCGGAAGAAATAGCAGCCGGCCTAAAGGATGCCCTGCGGGTCGGTTCCGAAACCGTGGTTGCCCAGGTCGGCGCCCTCGATGGCTTCAACCTTGACCCGGCGATCCACATCCCGTTGCCGGAAAAGCTGGTTACGGTGAAATCCCTGCTTGCCAAAGTCGGCATGTCGTCCATGCTCGACGACCTCGAACTGAAGCTGAACCGCGCGGCCGAGACCGCTGCCCCGAAGGCGAAGGCCCTATTCGCCCAGACCATTTCCGCGATGTCATTTGAGGATGTGATGAACATCTACAACGGCCCCGATGATGCCGCCACGAGGTACTTCCAGGAAAAAATGACCCCTGCCCTTGCCGGGGAAATGAAGCCCATCGTTGAAGAGAGCCTGGCGGAGGTCGGAGCTGTCCAGTCATACGACAACGTCATGGGTCAGTACCGGGCCATCCCGTTTGTGCCCGACGTAAAGGCCGACCTGACAACCTACGTGATAGAAAAGGGCATGGACGGCATTTTCCATTACTTAGCCGTGGAAGAGGCCGCAATCCGCCAGAATCCGGTCAAAAGGACAACCGAACTGCTGCAGCGTGTTTTCGGGGCCGACTAGCGGGCCCGACTCTCTCGGCTGCTGACCGCCCCAGTAAAAAAGTCCCTCCCGATTCCCCGGGAGGGACTTCTCCTCTCTTTTGACTCCCGCCGGCTGAAAACTAGCCGTCAATTAAACCGTTGCAGTCGTTGTCGATTCCGTCGCGGCCCCATTTTCCCTTGCTGTCCTGGTGGCCGGGATAGACCTGCGGATCGCTGTCGTCACAGTCACCCTCCTCCGTGGTCCAGCCGTCGCCGTCAGCATCGGTGCCGCCGCCCGTTGGTGGATCAGTCCCGCCTCCGGCATCACCGGTCAGGGCGTTATAGACCTGCAGCAGCCCGTATCCGGACGTCTTGTCATAGCCCTGCTCGTTCAGGTCAAGCGTGGTGCTGATCAGGGCCTGGTAAACCTCGTCGGCCGTCAATTCCGGGTCGGCCGCATAAAGCATGGCCGCAGCCGCCGCCACATGGGGCGAGGCCATGGACGTCCCCTGGAAGAAGTAGTAGTTCCACGAGCCGTTGATAAAGGTTTCCTGCAGAACACCGTCAAAATAACCGTCGTTGTTCAGGTCCCGCATGGTGTCGCCGCCCGGGGCGACAATGTCCAACCCCTCACCCTTGTTGGAGTAACGGGTGACCGTGTTGGTATAGTCTGTCGCCCCTACTGCAATGGTGGTGGGATAAATCGCCGGGTAGCTCACGTTCTTGCGGGAGCCTTCATTGCCGGAGGAACAGACCACCGTGACATTATTTGTATAGGCATAATCAAGGGCCTCATCCATGAGGGTATCGCTTCGCAGACCGAAGCGGGCATCGGTTCCAAGGCTCATGTTGATGACGTTGGCGCCGTTGTCCACCGCGTAGTGAATACCATCGGCAATGTCGGCAAAGGAGCCTGAGCCGTCGTCGCCGAGAACCTTCACCGGCATGATGCAGGCACCGTAGGCAAGGCCTGCGGTGCCGGTTCCGTTATTGGTCATCTGGGCGATGGTGCCGGAAACATGGGTGCCGTGCCCGTCGCCGTCGGCAGGAAAATCGTCACCCTGCAGGATATCCCGGGGTTCTGTCAGGCAGTTGATCCCGTCCCTGTGGCCGAATTCGGCAATCCCGGTGTCAAGCACCGCCACGATTGCCCCGGCGCCGGTGGTGATATCCCAGGCCGCCTCGGCCTGCACCGCGGTAAGGTGCCACTGGTACGGACTGTAATAGGGATCATCGGGTACAGCCGTTGCGTAGGCCAGGTAGTTCAGGCCGGCCCGCCTGCCGCCCTTCTGAAAACGCTGCACCATGGCAAATTCGCGTCCCCGCTCGACTTTGACCACGGTCAGGTCGGCGTTTGGAAGGTACTTTACCACCGGCAGGCCGTCAAGGTGCCGCCCCGGAGGACCTGCCACGACCACCTCGCCGCGCCGAAAAGGGGGGCCGCTCCCTTCCTCAGCCGCCAGGGAAAATACCGCTGCGCCGAGCACCAGGATGAGAACCGCAATAAAAGCAAACCTCCTCCCGCCAAAATATTTCCTGTTTCTGATCTGATCCATTCCAACATTCCTCCTGTTAACAGGATAAACTGTTCCTCGTCTCTCAATCGTATTAAGCTCTTCCAATTGATAAATATTATCACTTTTCTGCCGAATGGCAAATACCCGATCAATTGAATCTGCTCATTTGCCTCGCCGGCAATTTTTCCAGGCTGCCGGACCTGCAGCCGATTTTCATTTCATGCCGCCCACCCTCCGGTTTACTCTTGACTATCCCTCACCCTGTATATACAATTTTTTCATATTGACACCAACAAGCAACAGGCGGCACCATACTGCATACCGATGGAGGGCATAACGATGAACAACACGGTTTTGACGGCAGGCCTGTTACTGCTGCTGGCAGCAGCACCGGCCATGGCGCAGATTATGGACCCTGCCGGGCATATGGCCCGGCAGCAGGAACAAATGATGCAAAAGGCAGCCGAGCAGCGCCAGCCCCCTTCCCAGGCGACGCCGCACATGACGGGGGGCTACGGCTACAGCATGGGGCCGCACATGATGCCTCCTTACGGCTATACCATGGGACCGCACATGATGCCTCCCTCCGGCTACGCCATGTGGCCCCCCATGATGGGAGACCGCGGCCTTGGTATGCATCACATGATGGGCGGCTGGGGGCACCACCCCATACACCAGATGATGGGCGGCTGGAACGTGCCGCCTTGCACCGGCGTGCAGGGTCCCTACAAAACGAACGAAGAATACGCGAAATTCCTTGACGCCACGAAGGAAGAGCGCAAAAGGCTGCACGGGTTGATGTTCGACTACGGCGAGGCCATGCGCGGTCCGGAGCCTGACCGGGAAAAACTGCAGGCCATGGAAACGGAGATCAACGAGCTGCGAGAAAAAATCTTCACAGCCAAAACAAAATAGCGGCAGCTCTTTTTTTCCTGCGAAACTGACAACTTCTGTTGAAATGGCGGGCTGCCCTGCTATAATGGACTCCATTATTCTCGCCGCACCATCAGTTTACTGACAGTTCAACACCGGCAGGGGGTACCACCATGGCATGCACCATTTCACGGGTTGAGTATTTTCACACGACAATTCAGGACCGCCCGGGAGAAGCCTACAGGTTCCTGTCACAGCTGGCCCTCCTGCGCATCAACCTCCTGGCCTTCACCGCTGTCCCGGTCACGGAATCAGACACGCGGGTGACGGTCTACCCGGAAAACCCCAAGTTCATGAAGAACGAGGCCTCGCGGGCCGGCCTCTACCTCGAGGGGCCGCACCGCGCCCTGCTCGTCCAGTGCGACGACCGGCTCGGTGCCCTGGCAGACATCCATTTAAAAATCTTCGAGGCCGACGTCAACGTCGAGTCGGCCAGCGGGGTCAGCGACGGCCGCGGCGCCTTCGGCTATGTCATCCATGTCAGAGAAATGGACTTCGACAAGGCGGCCGAGGCCCTGTCCGTCTGAGCGAACCATGACCACCGCAGAAAACAGCAGCAGCTACGAAATCACCTTTCTGCCAAGCAACCGGCGGGTGAAGGTGGCAGCCGGCGTTTCCCTCATCAAGGCGGCCCACCTGGCCGGGGTGCACATCAACGCCTCGTGCGGCGGCAGCGGCGTGTGCGGCAAGTGCCGGGTTATCCTCGAGGGCGGCACCGTCGAAGGCGGCCGCAGCGAAAAACTCTCCAGCGCCGAGTATGCCGAGGGCTACCGCCAGGCCTGCATCGCCGAGGTGAACGGCAACGCTACGATAAGGGTGACGGCCGAGTCCGAACTCGCCGCCGGCGCCGTGCCGACCGAAGTCCCGATCAGGCACCAGGCCCGCATGCACGTTTTCGACATCGACACCCTGAAGAAGGAGGGCGTCTTCCTGCCCCCCATTGAAAAACGGGTCCTGCATCTTCCTGAGCCGACCCACGAGGACAACAGGGCCGACGCCGGCCGTATTATCCGGGGCCTGCACAAAGAGCACAACGAACGGGGTCTTGTCACCCCCCTGCCGGTTCTGAAAAAGATGCGGCGCGCCCTGCGCGACAAGAACTTCGAGGTCACGGTGACGCTCAGCCGGGCCGTGGGAGAGGGCAGCAAGACCCACATCGTCAACATCCAGCCGGGCGACGTGTCGCACCGCAATTTCGGCCTGGCTTTTGACATCGGCACCACCACGGTCCACGGCAGCCTCGTGGACCACCAGACCGGCCGCCTCATTTCACGCCGCTCCGACTACAACGCCCAGATAAGCTACGGCGAGGACGTCATCTCGCGCATCATCCAGGCGGAAAAGCCCAAGGGGCTGCAGCTCATGCACGAACTGGTGGTCAACACCATCAACGGCCTGATCACCAAGCTGCTGTTGAAAACCGACATTGGCCGCGATGAACTCACCTCCATCACCCTGGCCGGCAACACCACCATGACGCACCTGCTCCTCGGCCTGGAGCCCCACAACATCCGCCGCGCTCCCTACGTGCCGGTTTCCACCTTCTTCCCGCCCATCCGGGCCCGGGACATTGACCTCGAACTGCCCCTCCGGGCCGTCGCCCTGGTGTACCCCTCCATTTCCAGTTACGTGGGCGGGGACATCATTGCCGGGGTCATGGGATCGGGCATGTACCGCACCGAGCCGGTCACCCTCTTTATCGATATCGGCACCAACGCCGAGATCGTCATCGGCAACCGCGACTGGCTGGTCTGCGCCGCCTGCTCCGCCGGCCCGGCATTCGAGGGCGGCGGCATCACCCACGGCATGCGGGCCGCAGCCGGGGCCATCGAAGACTTCAGTATAAACCCGGTCACTTTCGAACCCATGAACATCACCATCGGCCACAAGCCGCCCATCGGCATCTGCGGCTCCGGCCTTTTGGTCATCATCGCCACCCTGTTCGAAAACGGAATCATCGACCGGCAGGGAAAGTTCGACCGCTCCCTGGATACCCCCCGCATCCGCGAAGGCCGGAGCGGCTTCGAATACGTCCTGACCTGGAAGGAGGAGGCAGGCGGAAATTCGGACATCGTCCTCAACGAGGTGGACATCGAGAACTTCACCCGGGCCAAGGCGGCCATCTACGCCGGCTGCAAAACCCTGGTCGAGGGCGTCGGGCTGCATATCACCGACCTGGAGCAGATCATCCTGGCCGGCGCCTTCGGCAGCTATATTGACCTGGACAGCGCCATGACCGTCGGCTTACTGCCCGAGGTCAACCCGGACAAAATCATTTACGTGGGCAACGGCTCGCTCCTCGGCAGCTGGATGAGCGAAATGAGCAACCACATCCGCCGGGACGTGGTCGAGGTGGTCAACAAGATGACCAGCTTCGAGCTCTCCGAGGTCAAAAACTTCCACGACCAGTACGTCGCCTCCCTCTTCCTGCCCCACACCGACCTCTCCCTCTTCCCGACAACCAGCAAGCGGCTGAAAAAAAACGGCCAAACCGCCTGAACCAGACCGTCCCCGGGCTGCCGCCGTTCAACCCCTTGTTTTTCCCAGCTTATCCCGCCCGCTTTGCAAGAAACATTTTCCGGGCAGAAAGAGAGACGCACGTTGAAAAACAGGAACGTGACGGCGCCGCCCGGTTTCAGCAGTTTTTTTATTTCCGGCACAGCGGTTTTTAACCCCCCACCAGCCGCAGATATATGCCTGCTGCCCTTATCCGGCAGGAAAGCCGAAAAGACTCCCCAAAATCCGCTGAGAATATTACAGTTTTATCTTATAATGATCGCTTTTACCTGAGAGCGGCCGGCGCCTTGCAGAAATTCCTTTTACCAGGGGGATGGATGGACATGGAAGAGAAAAACATTTTCGCGGAAAAAGACGTTGCCGCGTTCAACGAGGGGGACCTCTGCGAACAGGAACGGACGCCGGAACCCTGCACCATGGTGATATTCGGCGCCTCGGGCGACCTCAGCCACCGCAAACTCATCCCGGCCCTCTACAACCTTTTCTGCGACCAGAGACTGCCGTCCCGTTTCTGTATCGTCGGCGCCAGCCGGACAGAAATGGACGATAACGTTTTCCGGGCGAATATGAGGCGGAAGCTCGCCGATGCCGGGGACGACCTCAAAGAGTGGGAAACGTTTGCAGCCCGCCTTTATTACCAGGTGATCTCCTACGACGACCCCTCGTCCTACGCGGCCCTGGGCCGGCGCCTTGCGGAGCTGGATCAGAAGCACGGGACCGGCGGCAACCGGATCATCAACCTCGCCATTCCTCCTTCGCTCTATGCTGCCGTGGCAAGGCAGTTGGGCCGGGCCGGTCTGGCTGCCGAGAATACGCGGCAGGGGCGCTGGACGCGCCTTGTGGTGGAAAAGCCGTTCGGCTACGACCTGCAATCCGCCCGGGAACTGAACGAGGCCATCCACACGGGGTTTCGGGAACACCAGGTGTTCCGCATCGATCATTACATGGCAAAACAGACTGTCCAGAACATCCTTGTCTTCCGCTTTGCCAACGCCATCTTCGAGCCCCTCTGGAACCGCAACTATATCGATTATGTCAGGATCAACGCCAGCGAGGACCTCGGCGTTGAGAACAGGGCCGGATATTACGAGCGTTCCGGCGTCCTGCGGGACATGTTCCAGAACCACATGATGGAACTCCTGGCCCTCGTGGCGGCGGAGCCCCCCTCGCTCTTCGCGGCGGACTGGGTGCGCGACAAGAAGGCCGAACTGTTCCGCAGCCTGCGCCCCTTCAGCAATAAAGACTCGCACCTGATCCTCGGCCAGTACGATTGGGGCCTTGTTGGAGGGAAACGTTTGAACGGCTACAGGGAAGAGGCGGGCGTCGATCCCCGCTCCATCACCCCGACTTATGCCCTGATGCGGGTTTTCATCGATAACTGGCGCTGGCAGGGGGTCCCTTTCTACATAACCTCGGGCAAAAGGCTGAAGCGAAAGGTCACGAGAATCGACATCCAGTTCAAGGCCATCCCACACAGCATGTTCCGGCAGGTCATCGGCGGGGACATTGGCTCCAACCGCCTTATCATCGGGATTTATCCCCAGGAGACTATCTTTCTCAACTTCCATTCCCTGAAACCCGGCCCCCGCTTCTGCCTCCGCACCGGCGGGCTGCATTTCTCCTTCAGCAAGGGGCAGGAGGACGCCGGGCTTGAGGCCTACGAAAAGGCCCTGCTCGATGTCCTGGTCGGCGACCAGACGCTCTTCTGGCGCCAGGACGAGTTGGAATTGTGCTGGTCCTTCTTCGACCCTGTCCTCGATTCCTGCGAAAAGTGCGATGACCGGTTCAAGGTTCTTCATCCCTATCCTGCCGGCACACTCGGACCCCAGGCAGCCCTCGACATGCTTCCGAGCGGCAGCTGGCCCGAAAAGCCGCAGTAACAAAAATCAAGGACCAGGCATGAAAAATGCCATGATTATCAGGAGCGAGACGAACGCTGATATTGACGCGATAACCGGGGTGACCATCGCAGCGTTCAAAACCCTGGAAATCAGCAACCATACGGAACAGTTTATTATTGCGGCGCTGCGCAAAGCCGGGGCGCTCACGATATCGCTTGTCGCAGAATTGGATGACCGTGTGGTCGGGCATATTGCATTCTCTTCCGTGACAATTTCAGACGGCACTCCTGACTGGTACGGCCTTGGACCTGTCTCCGTGTTGCCGGAGTATCAACGGCAAGGGATCGGCAAAGCCCTGATACGGGAAGGCCTGTCACGCCTGAAGGATCTGAATGCCCGGGGGTGCTGCCTCGTTGGCCACCCGGCCTATTACAGGAAGTTTGGGTTCGATACCGTCACGGCGCTGGTGCATGAGGGAGTGCCGCAGGAGGTTTTTCTCGCTTTGTCTTTCGATGGGCACACGCCGCAGGGCACTGTCACGTTCCACGAGGGATTCAAAGCAGATGGCCGGCAAAAAAGTGTCGGCGACGCCTCACAGCGTGTTTGACCTCGGTCAATTGAACCACTGGACCTTGTGATGGACGAAGTAGAATGTCATAATTGCGGCGTGCCCGGCATGATCGGGAAAAACTGCTTCAAGTGCGGCGCAAAGCTGCAGCGGCGCTTCAGCCAGCCGCTTCTCGTTATTGATGTGGCGCACAGCGGCGAGGACAGAGTGGTTGCGGCGAGAAAAGTCGCCACGGGGATTGAGGCCGCTCTCAACGGCAGCCACAGGGGGCTCAAGGTCATCCATGGCAGGGGTGGAAAAACCGGCCGGCCGGGAGTCATAAAGAACCACGTAGTCGGTCTTCTGCGGCGGGAGGCCAAACGGCTGGAAGCACGGGTTGCCGCGGACAGAAACAATCCCGGCGCCCATATTCTCTATTTCGAGTAGCTGCCCGGAGGAGTGCGGCAGGCTGCCGGGCCGCGGCCAGTAAAACAGCGGGTCAGGCCTGGGCCGCTTTCTCTGTCACTATCTCGGCCGAAGAAGCGCAGTCCTCAATAATGCCCCGCAGCTGGAAAAGCTGCCAGGATGTCAGGTCGCCGAATCGGATGCCGTACTGTTTTAACCCTGTAAAATCAGTGCCGGTTTCCGTGTCAATTTTGTTTATCCAGGCGCAGTCGCACGGAATGTCAAAAACGTAATTTTCATCGGCAATGAGATCGATGGTGCGGACAGGCTCATTCTCCGGTGCCAGCCTCGGTTCATTGCAGGTGAATTTAACGCCGCCGAGTGAAATATCGGTGATAGAACCGATAATTTCAGGTTTGGCAGCATTGAGAATGCCGACGACAATGCTTGTCACACTTGCCCGGGCATGCTGCCGCCGCTCTGTGAACCCTGTGTTTTTTTTCATGGCCGGTGACTCCAAAAATATTGCCACACCTTATTTCTTCGCATTCGAATCGCGAACAGTTGTATCCGCCTCTTTTTTATGCAAAAAACACACCGCCAGGTATTATTTTTACCATATCAAATAATAACAAGAGGTTATAAATATTACATCATAACGGCAAAGTGCTTTTATCGTTGATTTTCCGGAAAAAAGTTTCAAGATTCCATAAAAATGGAATAATCGCCTGGGTCGGGATTAACGTTATTTACTTTTTCCGGCGCCACTCCCACGGGCGAACCGGGGCCGGATCGTGCCAGAGACCTTTGCCGCTGCGTTTGGCCTCTTCTTCCAGCATGAGCCAATCCCGGCAGAAGGATTTCTTGCAGAAGTTCCGGTATACCCAGGCATAGCCGGCACCAACTATCTTTTCGTTGAGGCAGCTGCCCTGGTTGCGGACAATGGCAACGGTGCGGCCGTAACTGTCTTTTGTCACCGTTTCCACTGCCACGGTTTTGCCGGCCGCGAGGAGGGCCAGGTTTTTTCTGGCGGCCCGGCCGGAGGGCTGATCGTACTCGGGCGCATCAATGCCGTAGAGGCGGATTTCCACCTCTCCATGTCCGGCCTTGTCGACCATGATGCTGTCGCCGTCGATGACGCTGACAACCTTTGCCGTCCAGGCATGGGCTGTCAGGGGCAGGAACAGGAGAAAAATGGCTGCAGCAACCTTTTTCATATAGGGATGTTATACAGCATGCGGCGGCCGCAGGCCAGCATTTTGCCGGTTCCCCCCACCTGTTTACCGGGCGGCGTTCGGCCCGGTTTTACCTCAGCGGCGGGGCGGCGCGAAAACCTACCAGCTTCTGCCGCTCCTCGTCCCACAGGTTCATGCGCAGGGATTTGAGGCTGCCACGAATGGTTAGGGGCCGGACTGCCTGCAGCGGCGGCGTGTTGTCAAAGCACTGCTGCAGGTTGTAGTTGGGAATGCGCGGCCGGAGGTGGTGGATGTGGTGCAGGCCGATGTTGCCGGTGAACCACTGCAGGAACCGGGGCAGCTTGTAGTAGGAGCTGCCTTGCAGGGCAACCTTCAGCCTGTCGATATCTTCATGGCGGGCCCAGTAGACCCCCTGGAACTGGTGCTGGATGTAGAAGAGCCACATCCCTCCGGCCCAGGCGATAAGGAGGATGGGAAGCTGTACCAGGATATACTCCTTCAGGCCGACGGTCACGGCCGCCAGGGCACCAATGGCGAAAATCGCGCCATTGGTGACCAGGACGCTCAGAATCTCTTTTTTCCGGGCGACGCTACTGGGAAAACGCTGCATCACCAGAACCAGTGTCACCGACACGGGACCGAGGAGGAAGAAGGGATTGCGGAAAAAACGATAGGCCAGCTTCTTCCAGCGGGGAGCCCGGTGGTACTCCTGGACCGTCAGGGTCCAGACATCGCCCACCCCGCGACGGTCAAGGTCCCCGGCGGTGGAATGGTGTATGCCGTGGGTCCGCCGCCAGTCGTCAAAAGGGGTGAAGGTCAGGATGCCGGCAATATAACCGAGAACGGTATTTGCCCGGGACGAGGCGAAAAAGGAGTTGTGGCAGCAGTCGTGGAAGAAAATGAATATGCGGACAAGCAGGGCAGCCGCCGGCACCGCCAGTGCCAAAACCGTCCAGTAGGGGGCCCCCTGATGCACAACGAAGAGCATTACCGCCAGGAGGGCGACGTAGGGGACGAAGGTGTTGGCGCACTGCCAGGCAGCCTTGCGCCCATCCGCCTTCATATACACCGCCGTGGACTGGTACCAGGCTGGCATGGCACGTTTCTGTGCCGCGCGCGGTTTCGCACCGGAGATCATGTTTTGTCTCCAAGAAAAGGACAGCCGGCCTCCCGGGCCACGAACACAAAGGAAAAGCCGGAAATCCTTTCGTCAACTGCATGCAACCAGGATGAAGTATACCTGAAAATTTATACTCAACCCGGAGTAATGTCAAGCAGGCCTCTCGATAAAGGGGGTGATTCCGGGCTGCCGGCAATGGCAGAACAGAGAAGTCCTTTATTTTGCAGGCCGGGCATTTCGGATCGTGTATAATACGGGGCCTGATTCCGCGCCGAAGCCGGAAACCCCTCGGGGAAAACCCCCGGTAAGCTGACACAACACCTTAATGAAAAAAATATTCCGTCACTGGAAACCCATCTACCTGCTCTGCAGCCTCCTTTACATGGGCTGGGTCATCACCGTGGGCGACACCGAGTTTGACCGGATAAACAGCCAGTACCGGCGGCTTGCCGCCGCCCTTGATGAAGGCCGGGTCACAGCCGCAGCCGTTCAGGAACTGGCCGCCGAGTGCCGCAAAGGAACAGGGGCAGAGGTTGGAAATGAGGTTGGCAGGTGTTCTTCCTGGCCGCCGGAGGTGGTGGCGGCCAGGGCAAAGCAGGTTAAAGGACGACTGCTCCAGGAAAAGAAGCGGGGCCTTGCCAAGGTTGTCATGTTTTACACCGGGTTTGCCGTCCTTTTTCTCCTGGGTCCGCCGCTTTTCATCTACCTCGTTCTTGCCGGCGGCATCAGGATTTTTAAAAGCGTAAAGTTTGTCCGGCATAATGAATAAAACAGCACCCCGGAGCGGGAATATTGAAAATCGGCCCTTTTGCATTTACCATGGAACTGACCCTGTGCAGCGCAGGCTCACCGGATGATGAAAAAAGCTGGCCGCGCCGGTGGCGGCCGAAAAGGATATGCGCGTAATGACCCGGGAAAACGACAGGTGGGTGGTATACATGGTCCGCTGCAGCGACGGGACCCTTTACACCGGCATCACCAACGACATTGACAGGCGGCTCGCGGCCCACAATTCCGCCCGGGACGGGGCGCGCTACACCAGGTCCCGGCGGCCGGTGAAGCTGGTCTATGCCGCGGCGGCCGGTTCGCACTCAGCCGCCGCCAGGCTGGAGTACAGGATAAAGAAGATGGGG
>JAFDCC010000215.1 GCA_019312985.1 Deltaproteobacteria bacterium | reverse complement strand
ACCCTGGTCGTCAACCTTCTGGGCTCCTTTCTCATCGGGTTCATCTGGTGCCTGTTCGACGAAACCCACTGGTCGCACGAGTGGCGCCTCTTTATCTTTACCGGGCTGCTGGGAGGCTTTACGACCTTTTCCACCTTTACCCGGGAAACCTTCCAGCTCCTGCGGATCGGCGACTGGAAAACCGCCCTGACCTATGCCGGAGTCAGCAACGTGTTCGGCGTTCTCCTGGTTTTCTGCGGTTTTCTGCTCTGCAAGCGCATGATCATCATGCTCCGCTAGCATCGGCCATTACCCGGGCAGGAGCCCCCCGGCCTGCACCCTCCAGCCCCCAATGTCACGTTTCTCCTTCCCTCCCCTATCGGCCTCCAGGGGACGACGAACCGCAACAGGGTGCTGCCCCGGCCGCATTCAGCCTGCCCTTCCCGGCGCCATTCTGCTTGCAGAGACCTATTGGCCCTGTTACACTGTTTCCGCAAAAGTGCCTGTAAACCTGCAGAGTTACTGCATGAAAAACTGTACTCTCGACCATGCCGCGACTGCTTTACACATACCTCACCAACGAGATTCTGGCCCCTTTTTACGCCAGTCTCATCATTTTAACCAGCATTCTTTTCCTCGGTCAACTCGTCACCATTCTGGACAATATTCTCAGCTATAACATTTCCTTTGCCGATTTTTTCAGGCTCTATGCTTACCTCACACCGGAAATCCTCCTTTTTGCCCTGCCCATGGCAAGCATGATGGGCGCTATTTTGGGGACAACCCACCTCAATAACGCAAATGAACTGATGGTATTAAAGGCCAGCGGCATAAGCCTCTACCGGATGCTGCCGCCCGTGGTTCTCGTGGCTCTCGGGACCTCTCTCCTCACCGCCGCATTCTCCGTGTACCTTATTCCGGCCGGCAACAGGGCAAAGGTTGAGCTGGCATTGCAGCTTGCCCGGGAAAAAACGGAGCGGGTCGTAGGTGAAAAAAAATTCAGCGAGGGCCTCAGCGACATTGTCCTGTATGCCGACCGCATCGATCCGGAAACCGGAACCTGGAACGGCGTCTATATATCCGACCTGCGGGATCCCGTCCACCCGGCCACCATCATCTCCCAGCGCGGCTCATTTTCTGCCGATTCCGCCACCGGCACCCTTTCCATTTCCCTTCATAAAGGAGTGCTGAACCGCACTGCTGCCAAGACCGTCGAAACCATTAGCTTTGACAGTTATGACATGCGGCTGCCCCTGGAAAATTCGGCGGGGAACCCCCTGGCCCGTAAAGGAAAATCCACAATGGCGCAGAGTGAACTCCTGGCAGAGGCAGCGCGTCTGGGAAAAAATACTCCGGCCGGGGCAGCCCACTTAAACGAATTCCACATGCGGCTGGTCCTGCCCGTTACCTGCTTTATCCTGACCATTCTCGGCTTTCCGCTCGGCTTTTTATCGGGGCCGCACCACCGGACCGTCGGCATTCCCCTGGGGCTGGCCACCTTCATTCTTTATTACGTCCTGCTCACCAGGGCCAAGGAAGCGAGCCAATCACTGGCACTGCCTGCCGCAGCCGCCATGTGGCTGCCAAGTTTTATTTTCTTGATAATAACAGTACTCTTTCTCCGGAGTGTTGCCCGGGAGACCCACACCCTGGCCCTGGAAAAATTCTATGATTTCACCTATGCTTTTCTCAGCAGGTTCCGCCGCCGCAGGGAAGGGGAAAAATGATCCTTCTCGACCGCTATATATTCAGGCAATTTACCAAATACCTTGTCCTTGTGACAGCCACCCTGGTTACCCTTTACCTCCTGGTCGACTTCATCGAATTGATTGACAAATTCCTCGAAAGCCAGAAAGATCTCGGCCTGGCGGCAAAATATTTTATCCTGAAAATTCCTCTGATACTGGAGCAGCTCACCCCGGTGGCCATTCTCCTGGGCGGCATCATTGTACTGGGCCTCCTGAATCACCGCGGTGAGATTCTTGCATTAAAGGCGGTTGGCATCCACACCTTCCGCATCACCTTTCCCATCACCGGTGCGGCCCTGATCTTTACCCTGCTGACCCTTGCCTTTGCAGAGTTCATCGTGCCGCCGACGACCGCGGCAACCAATGTCATCCTGTATGAGCAGGTTCGGCAGAAAGCCTATGGCGGCATTCTTCGGGGAAACCGCTACTTCCATAAAAGCGGCCAGGGGTTTTATTCATTTGAGAAAAACAGTGAGTCGGCCAACCGGTTTGATCTCTTCACCTTTGTCAGCTGGGACGAGGAGTACAGGCTGGACACCTACCTGACGGCCGGATCGGCATCCTGGGCTGACGGCGTGTGGACACTGACAAACTGCCGCATCAAGCAGAAAACTGCCGACGGCGGGTACCAGGTACATACCTATGGAGAAACCGGTTTTCCCCTGGAGGCAAAGCCCGGGGACTTTTTCATCCCTCAATACAAGGTGAACGAGATGTCCCTTTCAGAGCTTTACTCCCTTAACAGGACAAACAGGGGTGCGAGGGGAACCGAGGCCGGCCTGAAACTGCTCGAGCGCATTTCGTTCATCTTCCTTGGCATACCGCTTCTGATGCTCGGCCTTCCCCTGCTGCTGACCGCCCACCAGCGCTGGGGCCGGGATTTATCCCTTGCCGTCCCGTTAAGCTGCGGCCTCGCCTTTGCTGCCTGGGGCGGCTGGTCTGTCCTGCAGTCCCTTGCCAAGGCTAACGCAGTCAACCCGCACCTTGCTGCCTGGTCAATTCATCTGCTCATCGCGGCAATCGGGACATTCCTTATCCTGCAGGAGGACCGGTGAGAAGCCGGCGTGCCCCATGCTTGCAATGACCCACCCATACAGAAGCATCGGCATTGTCGGGATGCCTCCCCTGGAAATCATCAGGGAGCTGAACGCTTCGCAGGTGGCAATTCACGACCTCGACACCCCCATGGTCAGGGCCGACATTGAACTGGCCGCCCCTTACCTGCCCCGTGTGTACTGCGCCATCCTGCGAACGGTTGTGGTCAATGCGCTCCATATCAGTCTCGATGCGGTCTTTATTGATGTCGGTCCGGGAAAATGTGATTGTGCCCTGCATGTGGCGACGGTGCTGGAGGACATGCTTGCGGTCCCGGTCTACCGGACAAAAAATGAAGATACGGCCGGTTTCGGCACCCCGGTCAGCGAGAGCAGGATGGGCCTTGTGGAAAAATTCGAACGCATCACCGCCGGGGTGAAGAGTGCAGCGAAGCCGGAAGATCCGCCGGCCCCGTGCCAGGCAACGGCGGCTTTCTGGGGTGTGCCGCCCCGGGACTTTTCCATCCTGGAGCTCTTCCCCGACACGACCCACATTTACGGCTGGACCCGCTGCATGGAGAACAAAACCCCGGCAGACCATGAGCTGGAACTGCTGTTCAATCCCGGGGTGCCGACGGTTTTTTACGCCCAGTCCTTCTGCGCCAAGACGGCGCTTGCCCGGCACCTGGCGGCAAAACACGGCCACGCCCTCTACCTCGACAGTGACGTAACGGCCGGCGGCAGTGCCAAGGCAAAGATCCAGGCTTTTCTGGAACTCTCGGGAGTGAAGGTGGATGGTTAGTGGTAAGTGTTGAAAACAGGTTTCAAGGTTTCAAGGTTTCAAGGTTTCAAGGTTTCAAGGTTTCAAGGTTTCAAGGTTTCAAGGTTTCAAGGTTTCAAGGTTTCAAGGTTTCAAGGTTT
>JAFDCC010000214.1 GCA_019312985.1 Deltaproteobacteria bacterium | reverse complement strand
CCCCACAGAAATGCGCGATTCGGGCGCGCCAGGCGGGGGTGACGCACAAATGGACGCACAAGGAATGTTCGCCGCCCGTCACGACCGGGCACATAGAGGCACTGGCGAGCTTGGTGGGCTGGAGGATGTCATGGCTGCCTGGCCCGGTTTTTTCCGAGCGCAGGACGGAACCGATTACCAGCAGCGGTTTTCCCTGACCGAGGGCCATGTTGATCTGGAGCCTGGCGCCGCTTTCGAAAGGGGTGCTGCTTTCAAGGAGGACACCGCCGATGCTGAGGCTTTTTGTCATTGCATTGAGGACGGGCTTTTCATGGATGCCCAGCTCCTGTATCTCAACGGCGGCCGTATGATCGACCCGGATGTTGCGCCTTTTGTCCATGGAGTAGAAAGAAATATTGTTTTTCCCGAAACTTTTGGCACGGTACATGGCCTTGTCGGCATTCTTCAGCAGAGTCAACCCCTCGCCCGCATCAATTGGAAATGAGGCGAGGCCGCCGCTCAGGGTAACCCGGATCTTCGTACCCTCGTAGTCGATGATGCTCTCCTCCACCTTCCGGCGAATCCTTTCACCGATCAGCCAGCCGTCCGCCTTGTTGGTTTCCGGCAGCAGAAGCGTAATTTCCTCGCCGCCATAGCGGGCCCCGATATCTTCTGCTCTCTTTTCCTCCATCAGCGACTCGGCGACCTTTTGCAGGACTCTGTCGCCTGCCACATGGCCGTGGGTGTCATTGACCCGTTTGAAATCATCGATGTCAAAAAAGAGCAGCGTCAGGTTGGCCTCATGCCGCTTGGCCCGGGACATTTCCCGCGCCAGCACCTCGTCAAAGGCGTTGCGGTTCAGCAGCCCCGTCAGGTTGTCAAAGGTGGAAGACCTGGCAGTCTTTTCAAAAAGGTGTATCTCGATAATCTTGGGGTTGTGCAGTGACTTGTTGATGGAGCAGAAATAGTCGCAGATGGCGGTTCTGAGGTTGACCTCCCGGCCCATGGTAGCACTGAGGTCCCTGCTGTGGGAAATGACCTGTTTCCAGTGTTCCTCTGCCTGTACCGGGGGCAGATCAAGGTTGGTGAGAATCTGGAAGATATAGGTGTAGACCGCTTTCCCCTCATGGCCGATGAGATCTTTGAGCTTTTGAATGAGCTTGGCATCATCTTCGGCGTACTCTTCAAAGTAGGCCAGCAGCTGGTTACGAATCGATGCCATGGTTGCTCCGCTAAAAAAACTGAAGGATAGTTCGGGTCTTTTGCACTGTTATTGTAAAATATGCATTGTAATTAATAAACTTCTTCCACTATTGTCAATGTGTATGCGTTTTTCCGGGTTTGTGGAATTATTTATTCCATTTTCCCAGACAGCCATGCCGGCGAGGTGGACCGTTGCCGGAGAAGGGAACAAAATAAATCTGCAGGCCAATTGACTCTTTTCCATTTGATGTTTTGGCAATGACCATTTATGTTGCTTGGTATTCTCGCGCTAAAGAGAAAGAACCCTTTACCTCAAGCTTTTCTGCCCAGCTGCTATGGAAGACTTTAAAAAACAGATGCTGACAGAGCACTTAACGGATTTGCGCAGCTGTCTGATCTATTCCTTTATCGCCAGCGGTGTTGGTTTTGCCGCCTCCTATGCCTTTGTCAAGGAGATCGGCAACTGGTTTTTTAAGCCCCTCTTCAAGGTGCTTCCGGACGGGACAAGCCTCATATTCATGTCCTACCAGGAGGCCTTTTTTTTTATCTGAAGTTAGCCCTTGTCTCCGGGGTGCTCCTTGCCAGCCCCATCATTTTCTGGCAGATCTGGAAGTTCGTTGCCCCCGGTCTCTACCGCCATGAAAAAAGGGCGCTCTTTCCTTTTATTATTCTCTCCTCCCTCTGTTTTCTGGGCGGCGCAGCATTCGGCTACTATGTCGTTTTCCCGCCCGCCTTCCGGTTTCTTCTCGGGTACTCGGCCGATTTCCTCAGTCCGATGCCGGCTGTCAACGAGTACTTCCGGTTGTCACTGCGGCTTCTCCTGGCCTTCGGGGTCGTTTTTGAACTGCCGATACTGATGGTTTTTCTCGCCAGGATCGGCATTGTTGATGTTGCCTTTCTCAATCGGAACAGGAAATACGCGGTGCTGATAAACTTTATCATTGCCGCGGTTCTTACCCCGACCCCTGACATTGTCAACCAGCTCCTCATGGGGGTGCCGCTCCTAATACTCTATGAGGTGAGCATCGTGGCTGTCTGGTTTTTCGGCAGGAAAAAACTGCCGTACGGTCCGCCGCCGCCGGCGGGGAACGAGGAGACCAACGAATGAACGCCGTACCAGTGAGACTGTCAGATCGCTGTAAATGTCTTGTTCGCAAAATAATGGCTGAAGCGGCGCCGGCAGGCATTCTGTCACGGGACAGCCCGGCAGGCGGCGATACTTTTTACGATTGCATCAACCGTGACGCTCCAATATAGTAGGAAAAGGCCATCGGCGTTCCATGATGGAGTTATGCCAACCAGGAACTATACGTGTTTCAGGCGTGAGGAGGAACAGATATGACCCAGGGTTCCATGAATGATTTCAAAAGGGCCGTCGAGATCGGCAGGCCCCCCAACGTGGTAAGGCTTTTTCCCCACTCCCGCGCTCTTATTGTCAGCGGCAAGGTAATTGACCGGGCCATGCTGGCAAAGGGCAGGGCCATGGCCATCGCCGCCAACGGCCGTAACCATTTCATTATCCGGGGAGCGCTGGCAGCGGCCCAGCGGGCAAACAGCGCAATTATCATTGAAATTGCAAAATCAGAGGGTGGCGCCTCAGCCTACTGTGGAGTCAACTACTGGAACATTGCCAGGCAGGTCGACGCTGTCTGTAACGAGCTGGGCATTACCGTCCCGGTAGCCATTCATGCCGACCATTACGGGATCAAGAGCGATGCCGATATCGCGGCGGCAAAGATTGAAATACCGACGCTCTTTGAGGCCGGAATAACATCCATTGCCATCGATGCCTCGCACCTGCCGGACGACCTGAACCTCCTGGCCAATATCGCCTTGAACCCCTGTGTCCCGCAGTGGGCCGGCCTCGAAACCGAGGTGGGGGAAATCAAGGGGAGTCAGGGGCTGTCAACGGTTGAGGAGGCGCTATTTCTTATCCAAGGGCTCAATGCCCACGACATCTTCCCCGACTGGATTGCCTTGAACAACGGCACGACCCATGGCATAGAGGCCAGCGACCAGGGAATTCAGGTTGAACTGACGGCAGAGATTCATGACCGCCTGGAAAAATACAGGGTATCCGGGGCCCAGCACGGGACTTCCGGCAACAGCTCCGAGCGGCTGCGGGCCATTGCCTCCCTGACGAGAACAACCAAGGCCAATGTGGCAACGGCCCTGCAGATGCTTTCCTGGGGCCTCGAGGTGAATGACTTCGGCAATGCCCAGCTTGACGCCGATGGAAATTTCATCAAGAACCCGGGGCAGGGCGTCACAGAAGAGATGTGGCAGGAGATGGTCGCCTATGCCGAAAAACAGGGCTGGAAGGGGGGCAACTACAAAAAGCTGAACCTGCCCTTTGAAACTAAACTGCTCGGCCAGGCGCGGGAGGTCCGGGAAAGGATGTGCCACCGGGTGGAGGAGTTCGTCTATAAACTCCTGGTGGATGTCTTCAATGCCGGCGATACCGCACCGGTTGCCATTGAGGCCGTTCTGCAGGCCAATTCCCATGACCTCGGCCCCAAAGCCGGCCGCATAGAGGACCCGGCAGAGTGGACCGGGGAAAAAATAAGGAAGCGGGCAGCCCGGATAGATTCGGACAAGGGGCCCGGGGGGGATTTTGACGACTGAGTGCTGACGCCCCTTCAGGCTGCAGCCCCCATAACAGACGTTTTTCAATGGTGTCACAGGTCAAGCAGCATGGTTTCACTGGCCAGACCAACATCCATCCAGGCGCAAGGCAGGAACAATATGACTTTGGCAATAAAAAAAGTACTGGTCACCGGCTCGGCCGGTTTTATAGGGTTTCACCTTTGCAGAAAGCTTCTGCAAAACGGGGTTGAGGTCGTCGGGCTGGACAACCTGAACCCCTATTACGACCCGGAGTTGAAAAAGGCGCGGCTTGCCCAACTCACGCCCCATGCCCTTTACAGCCATGAGAACCTTGGCCTTGCCGATCGGGAAGGTATGGCGGAACTTTTTGCAAACCACGCCTTTGACGCGGTGGTCAATCTGGCAGCCCAGGCCGGGGTCCGTTACTCACTGGTCAACCCCCACTCTTACGTCGACACCAATATCGTCGGTTTTGTCAACCTGCTGGAAGGCTGCCGCCATTCAGGGGTGCAGCACTTTGTCTTTGCCTCTTCCAGTTCTGTCTATGGTGCCAATACCAAAATGCCTTTTTCCGTCCATGACAATGTTGACCATCCTGTCTCGCTTTACGCCGCCTCGAAAAAATCCAATGAGCTCATGGCCCACACCTATGCCCACCTGTTTGGCCTGGCGGCGACAGGGCTCCGTTTTTTTACGGTTTACGGGCCCTGGGGCAGGCCGGACATGGCACTTTTCCTCTTTACGAAGGCAATTCTCGATGACAAGCCCATCGATGTCTTCAACCATGGCAAGATGGTGCGGGACTTTACCTATATCGACGATATCGTCGAAGGGGTGTACCGGGTGATTTACCGTCGGCCTGAGCCGAACAGCGGCTGGGACAGCGACAGTCCCGATCCGGCGACCAGCTACTGTCCCTATCGAATATACAATATCGGCAACAACCGCAAAGTCGATCTCATGCGCTACATAGAAGTGCTGGAAGAGTGCCTCGGCCGCAAGGCGCAGAAGAATTTTCTCCCCATGCAGCCGGGGGATGTGCCGGCCACCTTTGCAAACGTCGATGACCTGAGCCGTGATGTCGGCTTCAAGCCTGACACGCCCATTGAGGAGGGGATTCAGCGTTTTGTTGACTGGTACAGGGAATACTACCAAGCCGGCTGAGGGAAAAAGCCCGGGTTTGTCTCGCCACTGTTTCAGCCGGCGGGTTTGTCAACCAGCTCCATGGCCGCATTGATGATGGCAGGTCCGTCAATGTGCCCCTTGTGCCAGAGGATTTCCTGGGTGGCATGTTCAGTGAACCGGTCGGGGTAACCCAAAACCCGCACCTTAATACCGGCCAGGCCGGCGGCGGCCAGCAGCTCGAGGACAGCCGAGCCGAACCCTCCCGCGGCAGCATTGTCCTCAACGGTGACAACCCTCCCGGTTCTGGCGGCCCAGTCAGTTATCAGGCCGCTGTCCAGCGGCTTGACAAAGCGGGGGTTGATAACCGCCGCATCGATGCCGAGCTTTTCCAGTCCCTTGGCTGCTTCCATTGCAGGATAGACGCGGTTGCCGACCGGCAGGAGGAGAACATCGCTACCCTCGCGCAGCAGTTCAGCCGTACCGATGGGAATTTCTTCGAGGCTTTCTGAGAGCTCGACGCCCTCGCCCGCGCCCCGCGGATAGCGGATGGCTGCTGGTCCGTTATGCAGTATGGCGGTGTGGAGCATGTGCTGCAGCTCGTTTTCGTCTTTCGGCGCCATGACCGCCAGGTTGGGGATGAAACGCAGGTAGCTGAGATCAAAAACGCCGTGGTGCGTCGGCCCGTCGTCACCGACAACACCGCCCCGGTCGATGGCAAAGGTCACCGGCAGGTTCTGCAGGCAGACATCGTGGATGACCTGGTCGAGGGCGCGTTGCAGAAAGGTGGAATAGATGGCAACCACAGGCCGTATTCCCTCGGTGGCCAGGCCCGCGGCAAAGGTGACACCGTGCTGCTCCGCGATCCCCACGTCAAAGAATCTCTTCGGGAAGCGGCGGGCAAAACGCATCAGGCCGGTGCCGGCCGGCATGGCGGCGGTTATGGCGACGATTCTGGGCTCCGTCTCTGCCAGGTGGACAAGGGTGTCGCCAAAACAGCGGGTATAGCTTATTGGGGCTTCGGGGACGGAAAGAGGCACGCCGCTCTTGATATCAAAGGGGCCGAGGCCGTGATAGTCGCCGGGGTTCTCCTCTGCCGGGGCATACCCCTTGCCTTTTTGGGTG
>JAFDCC010000213.1 GCA_019312985.1 Deltaproteobacteria bacterium | reverse complement strand
GTGTTCGCCCGGTCTGTTTGAACCGGGAACGGAAAAATTGAATAAAAAAGAAATCGGTACACGCAAAAAAATCCTACGAGGAGCATGATGGTGGCATGAGAACAAATATCCTGCATATAGGCGCCGGCGAACTGACATACGAGATCCGCAATATCGTTGCGGTCGGGGAAAAGCTCGAGGAGCTTGGGATCAAGACCTACTGGGAGAATATCGGCGATCCTGTGGCCAAGGGGGAGCACATGCCGCAGTGGATGAAGGATATTGTTGCCGAGACCGTCCAGGATGACGCCTCCTACGGCTACAGCCCGACAAGGGGGGTGCTGGCCACCAGGAAGTTTATTGCGGCACAGACCAACAGCAGGGGCAAAGTCCAGATCGGCCCTGATGACATTATATTTTTCAACGGCCTGGGAGACGCCATAAGCAAGGTTTTCGGCTTTCTGAAGCGGACCGCCCGGGTGGTGGTGCCGACCCCGAGCTATACCACCCATTCATCGGCAGAGGCGGCCCACGCCGGCGACCGCCCCGTCACCTACAGGCTGGACCCCCACAACAACTGGTACCCGGACCTCGACGACCTGGAGAAGCGCATAAAGTATAACCCGGCCGTTGCCGGGATCCTGATCATCAACCCGGACAACCCCACCGGCGCGGTCTACCCGGTCGAGATAGTCAAGGGGATGGTGCAGCTGGCCCAGAAGTATGACCTCTTCGTCATCTGTGACGAGATCTACATCAATATCATCTATAACGGCCAGACAACCCAGCCCCTTTCCGACCTTATCGAAGACGTGCCGGCCATTGTCATGCGGGGTATTTCCAAGGAGATGCCCTGGCCCGGCTCGCGCTGCGGCTGGGTCGAGGTGTACAACGGCCACCAGGACCCGATGTTCGAGCAGTATATCAACTCCATTCTCAATGCCAAGATGCTGGAGGTCTGCTCGACCACCCTGCCGCAGCTGGTCATGCCCAGGGTGGTAACCCATCCCCAGTACAACGAATATCTTGAGACGCGGATTCGGAGATACGAGAAAATGTCCAATATCGCCTACGAGTGTTTGCGGGATGTGGACGGTATCCTGGTGAACAGGACCAACGGCGCCTTTTACATGAGCGTTGTTTTCAACGAGGGGGTGCTGAGTGACCGGCAAACCCTGCAGATAGAAAATAACGAGGTCAGAAGGTTTGTTGAATCCCTGGTCAGCAAGGCCGACGTCTCCCTCGACAAGCGGTTTGTCTACTACCTCCTTGGGGCAACCGGCATTTGTGTCGTGCCCCTCTCCTCATTTGCCACCACGCTCATGGGCTTTCGGTCGACCCTGCTCGAAACGGACGAGGCAAGGTTCAGAAAGATCTTTTCGGTTCTTGCCGAATCGATCCGGAAGTACCTGGCCAGCTGACGCAGGCCCCTTCAGCCCGGGCTGTACAAACCCTTCGGCCACTCCGGCCGGAGGGTTTTTTTATCCCGCCGCTGCCTTGACAAGGACCGGGGCCATACTTATTGTTCACCCCAGTTCGGCAGTAAAAAAAATCAATATTGCCTAAGAGTTTCAGGAGGTTATTCCAGCGCCCCCGGATCTACAGGCAGCCAACGGAGAAAATTGCGTGACAGCAAAAGACAAGAAAAGCGGTCAACCTTCCGGTGCCAGGGAAAAAACGGAAAAATTGAAAGGCGCCTCCCGGCCCGAAGATGAAAAGGACCTGGCCGCGGCCCTTGAAGAGGCCAACCGTAAACTGCAGGAGAGTGAAGACAAGGTGCTGCGCCTGGCCGCCGATTTTGAGAACACCAAAAAGCGGCTGGAGCGGGAACGGGAAATATCCCTGAAGTTTGCCGAAGAAAATATCCTGAAGGAACTGCTTCCCGGCATAGACAATATTGAGCGGGCCATGGACCAGGGCAGGGAGAGCGGCGGCAGGGAAAGCCTGCTGGAAGGTGTTGAGCTTACCCGGAACGGTTTGCTGGCAACGCTCGAGAAATTCGGCGTCAAGGCCATAGACGCCGCAGGTCAGCCCTTTGACCCGAATATCCATGAGGCGCTTGCCATGGAGGAAACCGACGAGATGGAGCCTAACATGGTGCTGCGCGAGTACCAGAAGGGGTATTTTTACAAGGAGAGGCTCCTGCGGCCGGCAAAGGTCATTGTTTCAAAACCGCCCGGTTCCGGGGCTTGACAACAAAAAGATCGTACACATTGTAATCATAAATCAACCTTGTCTCTTGCAGAAGGATACGGACAGCACCGCTGTATTGAAGTAACGGGTTGAAATTTCTATACAAAAGGAGAGCAAAAGAATGAGCAAGATAATCGGTATTGACCTGGGCACCACAAACTCCTGTGTTGCCATCATGGAGGGAGGAGATCCCAAGGTTATCGCCAATGTGGAAGGCAACCGGACGACACCGTCCGTCGTCGCCTTTTCCGATAGCGGTGAGCGTATGGTCGGCCAGGTGGCAAAGCGGCAGGCCGTGACAAATCCGACAAAAACCCTGTATGCCATCAAGCGGTTGATCGGCAGGAAGTTTTCCGATGCCGAGGTCGGCAAATCCATCAAGGTAAGTCCCTTCAATATTGTCGAGGGCAAGAACGGCGATGCCGCCGTGGAGGTTGACGGCAAGGTGTATACCCCGGCCGAGATTTCCGCCATGGTTCTCACGAAGATGAAACAGACCGCCGAAGAGTATCTCGGCGAAAAGATAACGGATGCGGTGGTGACGGTGCCCGCGTACTTTAACGACAGCCAGCGGCAGGCCACGAAGGATGCCGGCCGGATAGCGGGTCTCAACGTGCAGCGCATCATCAACGAGCCCACCGCCGCCTCCCTGGCTTACGGCCTTGACAAGAAGGGTGAAGAGAAAATTGCCGTCTTTGATCTTGGCGGCGGCACCTTCGACATTTCGATCCTGGAGATCGGCGACGGCGTTTTCGAGGTTAAATCCACCAACGGCGACACCTTTCTCGGCGGCGAGGATTTTGACATGCGCATCGTCAACTGGCTCGCTGACGAGTTCAAGCGGGACCAGGGCATTGACCTGCGCCAGGACAAGATGGCCCTGCAGCGCCTGAAGGAAGAGGGGGAAAAGGCCAAGATGGAGCTATCCACCACCATGGAGACCACCATCAACCTGCCCTTTATCACGGCGGACTCCTCCGGTCCCAAGCACCTCAATATCAAGCTGACACGGTCAAAGCTCCAGAGCCTGGTGGAAGATCTGGTCGAACGGACGGTGCAGCCCTGCAAGATCGCCCTGAAGGATGCCGGGCTGAGCGCCTCGGATATCGATGAGGTGATCCTTGTCGGCGGCATGACGCGGATGCCCATGGTTCAGCAGAAGGTGAAGGAGGTTTTCGGCAAGGAGCCCGGTAAGGGCGTCAACCCGGACGAAGTGGTTGCCGTCGGTGCCGCGATCCAGGGCGGGGTTCTCAGGGGTGATGTCAAGGATGTTCTGCTCCTCGATGTGACGCCGCTTTCCCTCGGTATAGAGACCCTGGGCGGCGTCTTTACGAAGCTGATCGAAAAGAACACCACGGTTCCCACGAAAAAGAGCCAGGTCTTTTCCACTGCCGCTGACAACCAGCCGGCCGTGTCCATCCACGTTCTCCAGGGTGAAAGGGAGATGGCGGCCAACAACAAGACCATCGGCCGCTTTGAGCTGGCGGATATCCCGCCGGCGCCGCGCGGCGTCCCCCAGATCGAGGTGACCTTTGACCTCGATGCCAACGGCATCCTGCATGTTGCCGCCAAGGACATGGGCACCGGCAAGGAGCAGTCCATCAAGATCACTGCTTCCAGCGGCCTGTCCGAGGATGAGATCAAGAAGATGCAGCAGGACGCAGAGCTCCACGCCGAAGAGGACAAGAAGCGCAAGGAGATTGTTGAAACGAAAAACCAGGCCGATTCCCTCGTCTATGCCACCGAAAAGAGCCTGAAAGAGCTTGGCGATAAGGTCGATGCCGAGACGAGGTCCAAGGTGGAGCAGGAGGTGGAATCGCTGAAGAAGGTCATCGAAAAGGGTGACAATGTCGATGAGTTGAAGCAGGGGATCGAGTCCCTGACCCAGGCCTCGCACAAGCTGGCCGAGATCATGTATGCCCAGGCCACCCAGGACCAGGCGGGCCAGCAGCCGGGCGGCGGCCCGGAAGCGGGCGGCGCGGCAGGCGGCGGGAGCAAGGCCGACGAGGATGTGGTGGACGCCGACTTTGAAGAGGTGAAATAGCTCCCGGCAGGCCGGCGAAAACCGGTATCACAGCCTGACTTTCTGGAGGATGCGGAAAAGTTGTTGCCCGCATCCTCCTTTTTTTTTATCATCCCTGCCCAACAGCAAGGTGTATCCGGCCAAGGAAGAACGACACCCTCCCGGGTGGCAAGGGGTGGGTGCCGCCACACCCGGCAGAAAACGCCCCGTTTACGTCAGAAAAGGAAAAACATGAAGATACTCTCCGGTATCCAGCCTTCGGGCCAACTGCATATTGGTAACTATTTCGGCATGATGCTGCCCATGATCCGCAACATGGAAAAGGGGGAGCTCTATGCCTTTATCGTCAATCTCCATGC
>JAFDCC010000212.1 GCA_019312985.1 Deltaproteobacteria bacterium | reverse complement strand
TGTCTGGATCTGCACCGGCCGGGGTTTTCTGCTGCTGAAGATCCGCTCGTCTGGCTTCGGCGCCGAAAGTGTCAGCAGGGTGACGACCCAGGCCGTGGTCCTTTCATCAATTACCGTCCTGCTCTGGGATTACCTCCTGACGGCAATGCTCCTATGAACGAGCCGATTATACAATTCGTCGATGTCCACAAGTCTTTTACCGGGGCCAACGGCAGCGTCCATGAGGTGTTGAAGGGTGTCAGTTTCAACATACCGCCCGGCAGGACTACGGTTATCGGGGGCGGCAGCGGCCAGGGGAAAAGCGTGGCGCTCAAGCTTATCCTGGGGCTGCTGCAGCCGGACAGCGGCAGTATTATAGTTGACGGCCGGGATATTGCCGCCATGAAGGCCCGGGAGCTTAACGAGGTGCGGGCCGATTTCGGTGTCCTTTTCCAGGGTGTGGCCCTCTTCGACTCCATGACGGTCTTCGAGAATGTGGCGCTGCCCTTGCGGGAGAAAACCAAACTGCCGGCAGCGGAAATCAGGGCCCGGGTCATGGAGTCCCTGGCGCAGTTCGGCCTGACGGGCCACGAAGACAAGTTCCCGGCGCAGCTCAGCGGCGGTATGCAGAAAAGGGTGGGCCTGGCACGGGCGCTGCAGCTGCAGCCGCGGATCATGCTCTTCGATGAACCGACAACCGGCCTGGACCCGGCCCGATCACTGGAAATATACCGGCTGTTTCACAAAATGCAGCGCGAAATGCAGTATACTTCGGTGATCGTCAGCCACGACGTTCCCAAAATATTCAATCTTGCCGACCAAGTGGTGGTCATGCATGAGGGAAAAGCGAAGGTTTTCAGCAGTTCAGAGGAAATTCAGTGGAGTACCGACCCGGTAATCCAGGATTTTGTCCAGATGACAATGGGACATATCTATCAAAGCAGACTGGAAAGGGAATGATGAAAAAATTGAATGTGGAAATAGTCGTCGGCCTGTTCATGATCGCAGGCTTTCTGGCCTTTGGCTACCTCTCGCTGCACATGGGTGATTTTTCGATTTTCGACCTGAAGAAAAACTATTCTGTCGTGGCGGAATTTGACAATGTCTCCGGCCTGAAAGTAGGGGCCGCCATCGAAATTGCCGGGGTGAGTGTCGGCAAGGTCTCTGGTGTCCGGCTTGGAGAACAGGGGTTGGCTAGGGTTACCATGCTCATCAGCCGGGAAATAAAAATCACCATGGATGCCATAGCATCGATCAGGACCCAGGGGCTTATCGGGGATAAATATGTCAAGATCATCCAGGGGGCCGACAGTGAAATGCTCGCTGACGGCGGCGAAATATTTGATACCGAATCATCCATTGACTTCGAGGAGCTTGTCAGTAAGTATATATTCGAGTCCGATTAACTGCTGAATTTTCTCGTGCTGAAATACCATTGGTGATGCTGAAAAGAAACTTTTTTCCCTCTGCAGGTCTTGTCCTGTCTCTGCTGCTCATCCTGTTTCCGGCCCCTGTTGCCGCTGCGGCGACAACCGACCTTGCGCCGCAACCGGTTGCAGCCAGTGCGGCTCATGGCGCCAATGACCTGCAGGATGATGTCTGGGAGGAAGAAAGCTGGGAAGAGGAATGGCAGGCGCAGGAATCCCTGGCCGACCCCCTTGAACCCTTGAACCGAGTCTTTTTCCAGTTCAATGACAAGCTTTACTATTGGTTCCTGAAGCCGGTTGCCAGGGTCTATGACCTGTTTATTCCGGAGGATTTACAGACATCAGTCCGGCTTTTTTTCGACAATCTTGAGAGTCCTGCCAGGGCGGTCAACTGCCTGCTGCAGGGGAGGGTGCGGGATTCCTCCGTGGAGGTGGCCCGTTTTCTCCTGAACTCAACAATCGGGGTCGCCGGCTTCGGCGATGCTGCCAGGGATGTTGCCGGGCTGCGTTCTTCTCAGGAGGACCTGGGCCAGACCCTGGCGCATTACGGGGCCGGGGGGGGATTTTTCATCATGTGGCCGTTTCTGGGGCCATCCAATCTCAGGGACTCAATCGGCAGGGTTGGCGACTCCTATATGCACCCCTATACATTCCTTGACCTTGAGCGGGAAGTCACCATCGGGGCCCGTGTCTTTGAAAGGGTGAACTATACATCCCTTACCCTGGGGGATTACGAACTGTTCACCGAAACGGCCCTGGACCCCTATACTGCAGTGAAGGACGCCTATCAGCAGTATAGGAACGGCCAGATTCAGAACCGGTGACGGTTGCCTGCCACAACAAGAAAATTCAACTCGTAACGGGGCTGAGATGGGTAAATTTCTTCAAGGAAAAATTTTGACGGTTATACTGGGTGCAACGGTACTGTCCCTGGTTGCCGGTGTTGGATCACTGCCGGCTGCCGGCGGCGGGCCGCTGGAACAGTTGCAGCAGTCCATGGACGAGGTCCTCGGGATTCTGCAGGACGAGGAGTTGAAAAGCCCGGAAAGAAAAGAGGAGCGCAGAAAGCGGGTTATCCTTGTTGTCAACGAGATGTTTGACTTCAGGGAAATGGCCAGGAGTTCCCTCGGGCAGAGCTGGAATTCCCTGAGTCCGGCGGAGCAGGAAAAGTTTGTCGGGCTTTTTACCAGCCTTGTTGAAGAGCGCTATATCGGCAAGATCGATTCCTATACAGACCAGAAAGTGGTCTACACCAAAGAGCTGGTAAAGGGTGACAGGGCCATGATCTACACGAGTATTGTTGACAAGGACCTGGATATTCCCATTGTCTACCGGCTGCAGAAGGAAAATGGCAGGTGGCTGGCTGTTGATCTGAAGATCGAAAACGTCAGCCTTGTCGTCAACTACCGCAGGGACTTTGACGTAATCATGCGGAAGGAAAAGTTTGCCGGCCTGGTTGAAAAGATCAGCAGCCAGCTGGAAAAAACGCAAACGTCCAACTAGGTTATCCCCATGGGGTCCACCACCGGCAATACCTGCGATCCGCAGGCAGAGGACATAAAAAAGGCTTTCAGATTTCTTGTCGCTGATGAGGTGGGAGCACTCTGTCCCTACCTCGAACTGCGGGAGTGGGAACAGGGTGCCATCGTCATGCAGGAGGGTGTTGCCGAGGACTATATGGGGTTTTTAATCGAGGGCAGACTGGCGGTCAAAAGGCTGACCGGCTTCTGGGGCAAGCAGATCATCATCGCTATTCTGGAGAAGGGCACCCTCGTAGGGGAGGGCGCCTTTCTCAATAGGGGGCCGCGAACCACAACCGTTGTCGCCATGGAACAGTGCCGGATGCTTGTTCTCACCGCCGCGGGGATGAATGACCTCATCCTGAACAGACCAATGCTTGCCATCAAGCTTCTGAAGCACATGCTGCAAATTATCAGCCTTAGGCTGACAAAGGCGGGTGAGCGCATTTCCGAACTGCTCTAGCCGTTTCACTCCCGCGCCGCTTTCGCCATGTAGACCCGGGGCCGGCATTCTTGAACCGCTTGTCCCGGATAATAAGCAGGCGGCAGCCGCATCCAGGCGTACTATTCCTGACAGGGCCATGAAAAAGAACAGCACCATCAAAGCCGTTAACGCAATGGACCCGGAGATCGGGAGGATCAAGAAGCGCAGGTTCCGCCG
>JAFDCC010000211.1 GCA_019312985.1 Deltaproteobacteria bacterium | reverse complement strand
TCGCCGCTTTTCCCGCGTTTCACCCATCCGGAGGTGGGCTACCGTCTCGAAGATCTTCCGGATGCGGAAACAATCCTGAAGAATTTCAAAAAAGTGAAAGACTTTCGGGAGCAACACGACATCAGGCTCAGCTTCCACCCAGATCAGTTTATCATTCTCTCCTCTCCGCATGAAAAGGTGGTGGCAAACTCAATCCGGGAGCTGGAGTACCAGGCAATGCTGGCGGAATATATCGGCGCCGAGCTCATCAACATCCACGGCGGCGGCGCGTACGGCGATAAGAGGGGAACGCTGCAGCGGTTCGAAAAAAATGCTGCCCGGCTCTCCCCGGCTGTCCGCAAGAGGCTGAGCCTGGAAAACGACGACCGGACTTATACGGTGGAAGACCTTGCCCCGCTGGGCGAGACCCTGGGGGTCCCGCTGGTCTTCGACGTGCATCACCACCGCTGCAACCCCGGCAGCCTCACGGTGGAGGAGGCCACCGCACTGTCACTGGCAAGCTGGGAGCGTCTGGGCCGGGAGCCCTACTTTCATGTTTCCTCGCCGCTTCACGGCTGGCAGGGAAAAGACCCAAGGCCCCATGCCGATTTTATCGATCCGGCCGATTTTCCCCAAAACTGGAAAAACATGGCTGTCACGGTGGACGTCGAGGCCAAGGCAAAGGAACTCGCCGTCCTGGCCCTGAAGAAAACCCTGGACCTCTAGGCAAAAGTGGACCTGACCGGTACTTGTAGCAAAGAATGACAATTGTGCAAAACAGGGAAAGAGGCCAACTGTCATTTCCGGGATAATGGCAAGAGAGGGAAAGATGCAATTCAAAAAGCTGCCCGATAACCGCGGCATGATCTATGTCCCGACCGGGGGCGGCGGCAAAAAGAAGCACTTCTGCCCGGACTGTTTTTCCTGCCAGTTGTGCGGCAGCGAGCGGTGCCGGGCCTGCAGGAAAAAACCGGCCGCAGGAGTCAAAAACGGAAAAATACAGTCCGAAGGGGCTGAAAATGGATGTGGCATTTCGAAGGGCCGTTAGGCCGGTAAGATATTAAGACCGCTGAGATCTATCATGATTGTCGTCGTGTGCCTGAGTGTCCAGAAAGAAAGAGTTGTTTGTCCTGCTTGACCTAAGTCATTTGCGATTGAATCGCTTTGTTGTACAGTGAGTGCAATTTTTTGAAAGGAGTAGCGAGCATGAAACTGCATAATGACATGGGCGACAAACCGATCAAGGAAGTGATCGAGGCCCACCCGAAGATTGGCGAGATCCTCAACCGCTACGAAATCGGCTGCCTCGAGTGCAGCATCGGCACCTGCTTTCTCAAGGACGTTGTGGCTGTCCATGTCCTCGGCGATGCGGTGGAGGAGCTGATCGAAAAGGAGATCAACGCTTACCTCGACAGCCTCTGAAAGAAAGAAATGCGGCAAGGTGTGTCGGCATGCAAAACTGCCGACGATTGACACAAGGGTCCAAGGGGTCAAGGGGAAAAGACGGGGTTTTTACCCCCAGGTGAACGCAGACAGTCGTGACAATGTTTTTCTCCCTGCTCCTGACTTCCAATTTCCAACTTTAGTCACTTTGGGCATTTCCAACTTACTGCCCTTCACTCAAACTCCCGCCTGAATCTTTCAAAGGCCTCCTGCAGGCCGGCGAGCTCTCGGCGCAGCCGATCCAACTCGTCCTCCAGTGCGGCGATTCGTTCGTTTTCTGCCCGGACAATGACGGCGGCAGGTTCCGGCTTCGGGGCTTCTGCCTCAATCTCCACGTCACCGGCAAAAAGGTGCACGTAGCGTGACTCCTTGCGGCCGGCCAGCCGCGGCAGCTTTTTGACATAGCCCGATTCCGCCAGCTCGCTCAGGGTCTCCTCAACTGCGGCGAGTTCGGCAAAATGGTGGGCCCGTTCGCTCCGGGCCCGCAGTTCGCCCACCGTCTGCGGCCCGCGCAGCAGAAGAACCATGAGGAGCGACGCCTCACGGGACACAAGTTTGCGGGTCTCGACAAAGTTCTCCGCATATTTCGGCACCCGCGAGGAGGAGCTCAGCACGACGAGCTGCTTTTCCCGCAGGCTGTCAAGACCGCGAATCACGGTCGTCTCGTCATAGGCGACCACCGGCTCCCGGTTGGACTTCTGGTTACAGGCAGCTGTCAGCGCGTTGAGCGACAGCGGGTAATACTCCGGCGTCGTCATGCTCTTTTCCAAGAGGCATCCCAAAATCCGCACCTCAATATCATTGAGCTCCATATCCATATCAATCCCCTTTCTTTTCAGTGGTTTTAGCAAGGGTGCATGTGTTTTTCCGTAAAATGGATTATAAAGGGAAATACAAAACAGTACAGCAGATTTTACCGAAACGGCTGACCCCTGTTTTCTATTTTTCTTCACGGGAGATAACCATGTGCGCTGAAAAGAAAAAACCAAGCGTCAAGGAGGCTGTCAGCAATCTTGCCAAACCTATGCCGCTGGCAAAAAAGCTTTCCCTCCTGGTGAAAAACAGCACCGTGAAGCTGGTGCGTCTGCAGAACTGCTGCGGCCACCCGGGTGAACCCGGCTGCTGACAGTCGTAAGGCAGCACCGGTCCGGTGGCTGTAATTGAATCCGCGTTTTTAATGCACTGCCAAACAAAGAGGTGATGCCATGAAGCGTTGGTTTTTGTTTCTTGTCTTTTTGCTCATGAGCACGCCGGCCCTGGCCTGGGACTTTGACAGGCACAGCATCCCGGTGGACGAGATACGGAGCGGCGGGCCGCCGAAGGACGGCATCCCGGCCCTGGTAAAGCCAAGATACATTCCGGCCGCGGCCGCGGATTTCATGCGGGACGACGAGCAGGTCATCGGTTTCGCACACGGGGGAGAGGCCCGGGCCTACCCCCTGCGCATCATGTCGTGGCACGAACTGGTCAACGACCGGCTTGGCGATCTACCGATCCTCGTGAGTTGGTGACCGCTGGCCTATGCGGGCATAGTCTATGTCCGGCGGGCGGAAGAGAGGGAGTTAACCTTCGGCGTCAGCGGCCTTCTTTATAAAAGCAACCTGCTGATTTACGACCGCCAGACCGAGTCGCTCTGGCTGCAGGTAAAGCGCGAGGCCGTGACCGGGCCCCTGACAGGGACGAAACTGCAGAAACTGCCTTCCACCGTCACGACCTGGAAGAAGTGGCGCAGGCGTCATCCGGAAACAATGGTCCTCTCTCCGGATACCGGCTACAGTCGCGACTACGAGAACGATCCCTACGCGGAATACTACAGGAGCAGGACCGGCCTGTTTTCTTTTCTGAAGCCGGGCCCGGGGGCCGGGGGAAAAACTCTGGTGGTCGGGGTCGAAATCGAGGGGGCGGCCGCGGCTTACCCTTTGGAACGGTTGCGGCAGACTGGAAAGATAACCGACACGGTGGGCGGCCGGCGCATCAGCATCAGTTTTGAGCCGGAAACTGACCTGGTGCGGGTCAGCGGCCAGGAGGGGGAGACATACGAGCACCTGCTGACCTACTGGATGGTCTGGAAGGGGATATACCCCGATACCGCGCTGCACGGAACAGCGCCATAGGTGGCCGGGCCGGAGATGAAACACCGGTTCAGCGATGCAGTAACAGCCTTTTGGAAGATGTATGAAGAAACCGGATAAAAAAAATCCAACCAGCACCTCAGTGCCAGGAGATGGACCATGAGCAGTGATATCCTTTTCTCACCGTTTCAGCTGAAGAACCACACCCTCAAGAACAGGGTCGGCGTGGCGCCCATGACCCGGATGTCATCGGTGCGGGACAGTTTGCCCCGCCAGGATGTCCTTGATTTTCTGGTGCGGCGTGCCGAGAATAATGCGGCCATTGTCTATACCGAGGCGATAGTGACGGACTATGAAAGCGCCCAGGGATATCCCGGACAGGCCCGCATGACGACGCAGCGCCAGATAGAGGCCTGGCAGCCAGTTGTCCGGGCCATTCAGCAGCATGGCAGTGTGGCAATCATGCAGATGTTTCACTGCGGCCGCATGGCATGGCCCGAGGTTAATCCGGCCAACCGGTCCATTGCGCCGAGCCCGCTGACGCCAAGGCAGGTCAACCCACTGACCGGAGAGCCCTACCCGGTTCCGGACGAGATGAGCCGCTTTGACATCGATCATGTCATAAACGGTTTTGTTGAAACCGCCAAAGGCGCTGTCGCCGCTGGCTTTGACGGAATCGAGATCCACGGCGCCCACGGGTACCTCATCAACCAGTTTCTTTCCTCATACTGTAACAGGCGGACCGACGGCTACGGCGGCAACGTTGCAAAGCGATACCGTTTTGTCCATGAAATAATCCAGGCACTGCGGCCTGTTGTACCCGAGGACCGGCTGATCACCTTCCGGATATCAAACTGGGGTGTGGCGGACATGGAAGTATCGCTCTACGAGAGCAAGGAAGAATACCAGCAGATTATACGGCACCTGTCCCGGGAACCCATTGATGCCATTTCTGTTTCCACCTATGATTTTTCTCAGAAGGCATTCGGAACAGAGCAGAATATGGCCCGGATAACACGAGAGGTTACCGGCCTGCCGCTTATGATTTGCGGCAGGATTTATGACCGGGCCAGTGCGGAAAAGGCCCTTGCGGATGCCGATATAGTTCTGAGCGCCAAGTCCATGCTCCTGAACCCGAACTGGGTGGCAGATCTAAAGGAGGGCAAACCGATGAAAGAGTATGCCTCGGAAGAGGCGAATATCGCCTATACCGATACACCGCTGCCGTGATTGAGAATGTTTTTTTCGCCTGCCCGGAGGGCGTATTATGCAGAATGAAATAATGATTTTGTTCTGGTGGCTCCTGTTCGGCGGGTCCCATGTCATCGGCTCCACTATCCCGGTGCGCAGCTTTATCATGAGCCGCATCGGCATGTTGGGATTCAAGGCCGTCTACTCCCTCGTGGCACTTTCCCCCTTTGTCCCCCTCTGTTACGTCTATTTTATCAACCGCCATGCCGGTGATGCCTTCTATGCCACTGGCTACGCCGTAAAGCTGCTGGCGCAATTTCTTATGCTTGCAGCGATAATCGTTCTGCTGCAGGGCCTGGTAACGCCAAACCCGATGACTACCAGGGCGGAGTTGGCCGGTTCGGCTACGAGCAAGGGCTGCGGCATCCAGCGAATCACCCGTCATCCGCAGAACTTTGCTTTTGGCCTTTTCGGCTTCGCTCATCTCCTTGCAAACCCCTATGTCGGTGACTGGATATTTTTCGGAGGTTTTCTTCTCTTTGGCATCGGGAGCGCCTTGCACCAGGATCGTCGATACCGTGCTGCAGGTTCTGCCGCGGTAAGGCAGTTTCTGGCTGACACCTCGGCAATTCCCTTTATCGCAATCATAAAAAGAAAACAGCGGCTGGCTGCAGGTGAGTACCACCCCCCGGCCATGGCCGCCGCCGTTCTCTTTTTCATACTTTTGCGGCTGTTGCACCCCATGCTCTTTGGCGGCTTCGGGGGTAGGTAGTTCAATGCCGGGGACCAGGGGCCTTGGTTTCCTGCATCTTTCTCCCAGGCAGTCAGGCGCACCCTGAACCTGCCATGACCATCAATCGAGTCCCATCCGGA
>JAFDCC010000210.1 GCA_019312985.1 Deltaproteobacteria bacterium | reverse complement strand
CGGGTGGTGAATCCGGTGATCAGCTTGACAAAGCGGGGCGCTTCCGCGGCCGAAGCCCACTGCAGGGAGAACCTCTCCGGATTGATGCCGACTCCCTGCAGGACACTGCCGACCAGTCCATTCATTCCCATTGCATCGTAATTACCGACCTGGTAATGGCATTCGCCGAGTTGTCAGCCGCCGGTAAAGATGCCGTCCGCCCCTTCAACAAAGCCGCGCAGGACAAAGGCGGGATCGACCCGGCCGGTGCACATCACCCGTATTGTCCGCAGGTTGGGCGGATACTGGTAACGTGAAACACCTGCCGCATCTGCTGCGGCATAGCAGCACCAGTTGCACAGAAATCCCAGAATCTTCGGGTTGTACTCTTCCTTGCTCATGTTCTATCCTTTAATCATTGTTGAAAATGATGAACCTCTGCCTGTTCCGTGAATGCAATTCAAGCCGTTTCCTCTACCGTCGCCGTAATTTCCCGGCCAAATGCCTCGATCTGGGAATTAAGCTGTTCGTTCGTGAAACCGCCCATGGAAATAGCGAATGTCGGGCAGTGGGAGGCGCAGATGCCGCAGGCCTTGCACGAGGCGACGATGGTCTCCGCCTTGGGCCTGTTGTTCTCATCCTTGACCATCTGGATGGCCTGGTAAGGACAGAGGCTCGTGCAGAGCCGGCAGCCTATGCAGGTCTCCTTGTCAATGTTGGAAACAATGGGATCAACCGTGACATAACCCTTGATCAGCGGCATGGCCGCCTTGGCGGAAGCCGCCTGGGACTGGGCAATTATCTCGTTGACCGGCTTCGGCGAGTGGGCCAGGCCGCAGACATAGACGCCGTCGACCGGGAGCTCGACCGGCCGCAGTTTGACGTGGGCCTCCAGGAAGAAGCTGTCGGCGGTTACCGGCACCTTCAGGAGCTTGCTCAGGGTGTCTGTCTCTTCCGGGACCATGCCGACGCTCAGGGCGACCATCTGCGGATTCATACTGACATCATCCTGCAGGATCGGGTCGTAAAAGGAAACGGTGAGCTTGCGGCCTTTTTCAGAAATGGTCGGCAGGTTGTCGGTCTCGTAGGGAATAAAGAGAACGCCCTTCTGCCGCGCTTCCTGATAAAGATCTTCGGCGTAGCCGTAGGTCCGGATATCCCGGTAGAGCATGATGACCTGGGCGTCGGGATTGATCTCCTTCACCTTCAGGGCATTCTCCACCGCGGTGGTGCAGCATGTTTTTGAGCAGTAGTTGAGATCGTCGCCGCGGGAGCCGGCACACTGGACCATGACAACGGATTCCGGCGCCCGCTTTTTGCCCTTGCCGTCGAGCTGTTCTGCCAGTTCACTCTGGGTGACGATTTTTTGGGAGTACTTGACCGGGTTGCCGAGAACCGTTTCCGGCCGGTGCTCCCGGGCGCCGGTGGCGATGATGATGACGCCGTGGTCCAGGGTGACTTCCTTGGCCCGGGCACCCTTGCCGCTGCTGATGATGGAAGAGAAGTTTCCGACAAAACCGTTGGTCTGCTTCAGTTCGGCGTTGGTGTAAACAGTGACCAGCTTGTTCTTTTTCACCTGGTCAATCAGCTTTTTGGTATGGGCCAGTTTTTTGGAATTACCGCCGAGGGAAGCCTCTTTCTCAACGAGGCAGCAGCTGAATCCCTGGTCCGCCATGTTCAGCGCCGCGGTCATGCCTGCAATGCCGCCGCCGACAACGAGGCCGACATTGTTAACCGGTACGGTCTGCTCCGGCAGGGGCTGGATGTGTCTTGCCTTGGCAACGGCCATGCGGACAAGGTCCTTTGATTTCTGCGTTGCCGCCTCTGGCTCGTTGGCATGGACCCAGGAACACTGGTCCCTGATGTTGACCATTTCAAAGAGCGAGCGGTTCAGGCCTGCATCCTTCAGGGTTTCCTGGAACAGCGGCTCATGGGTTCTCGGGGAACAGGCCGCGATGACGACCCGGTTCAGGTTGTGCTCCTTGATCTTATCCTTGAGAACCTCCTGGGCATCCTGGGAGCAGCTGTACAGACTCTCGGTATAGTAGACGACGCCGTCCATGTCTCCTGCGTAGTTGCTGACGCCGGGAACATCGACAACGGAACCGATATTGATCCCGCAGTGGCAGACAAAGACACCGATGCGCACTTCGTCGCCGATATCCTTTTCATCGGGGTAGCTCTTGTGGATGATACCCTTGCCGCGCTGTTTTTTCATGAGCCCGGAGGCAATGCCGGCGGCTCCGCTGGACTGCGTCACCGATTCGGGGATATCCATGGGGCCGTTAAAGGCGCCGGCGACAAAAACCCCATCCTTGCTAGTGGCAAGGGGGTTAAAGGAGTCAGTTGCGCAGAAATTGTACTTGTTCAGCTTGAAACCGCCGATATCGGCAAGCTTGGCGGCATCCGGCGGCGATTCGAGGCCGACGGAGAGCACCACCATGTCGTAGGGTGAAAAACTGTGGACGCCGTCAAGGGTCGAGTAAGTCAGGCGCAGATGGTTGCCCCAGGGCATGACATCGGCGACCTTGGCCCGGACGAACTTGATGCCCTTGGCCTCGGCTCGTTTCTGGGCCGCGTCAAAATCCTTTCCCTGGGTCCGGATATCCATGTAGTACACGGTAATGTCCGCTTCCGGGTCATGTTCCTTGGCGACCATTGCCTCCTTGATGGCGTACATGCAGCAGACGGAGGAGCAATAACCGTTATCACAGCCGATGTCCCTGGAACCGACGCACTGGATAAAGGCGATCCGGTGGGGATGGCGGTTGTCGGAAAGGCAGCGCACCTCCCCGGAAAAAGGTCCGGAGGGATTCAACAGCCTTTCGAATTCAATGCTGGTGACCACGTCCGGATGCGCGCCGAAGCTGTACTTGGCAAGCGTCTCTTCCGAGATGCGGCCGAAACCCGGGGACATGATGACGGCGCCGACCTCCAGG
>JAFDCC010000209.1 GCA_019312985.1 Deltaproteobacteria bacterium | reverse complement strand
GGATTGATCCCATGTCGATGTGCAGGGCTCTCTTGATGCGCCGGCCGCCCGACTCACTCATGCCGCGCCAGTTCTTGAACGAATCCGAGACCAGACTGTAAGTGGGGATGGTGGTGATCGTCTTGTCCCAGTTGCGGACCCGGACAGTGTGGATAGTGACATCGATGACATCGCCGTCAGCACCATACTGGGGCATTTCGATCCAGTCGCCGACACGGACCATGTCGTGGCCGGACAACTGGATGCTGGCGACAAAACCGAGGATGGTATCCTTGAATACCAGCATCAGGACAACGGTGAAACCACCGAGAACACTGAGGATGCCCCAGGGCGACTTGCCGGTGAGGATGGAAATTATGAATATGGCGGCCATGGCGTAGGCCGTTATCTTGACAGCGTCGAGGTAGCCCCTGATCGGGCGCCGCCCGGTCATGTCCATTCCCGCGTATATTTCCCCCACGGCAAGCAGGATCGAGTCCAGCAGCGTAATCCCGGCAAAGACAAAGAAGACCATGGCCAGACGCTTGAACAGTTCCGATGCAGATGCCTGCCCCGGCAGCAGCAGGTCAATTGACATGTAGACGACAATGATCGGCATGAATAAGGAGAGACGCCTGACAAAACCCTTCTGGACCAGGGCGTCGTCCCAGGTGTTTTTGCTGCGGCGGAATACCATCTCCAGCAGGTGAACCATATACCGTTTTGTCACCTGGTAGGAGAGAAAGGCGAGAAGCGCCAGGAGCACAACCGTTGCCGTTATGCCCGCGTAGCCGGCCAGCTCCTGGGGTATACCCCGGGCAGCAAGATAGTCGGATATGAAAGTGTTCATCGTGATGCGGTTCCGCCGAATTTATGCTTTTTCCTTGCCGCTGCAGGCGTTCTGGGGCGAATCAGGGGGAAAAGGTCACGGCAGCAAGGTTTTATTTGTTACGGGCAGCGGCCTCTTCAATCCATTGCTCTATCTGGACGCGGGGGGGCTGGATTCCGGCGCTTTTCACCTCGCCGTTTATGATGAGAGCCGGTGTCTGCGTCACGCCGAAGCGCCATACTTCATCAAGGTCCTGCACATCTTCAATATCCGCGGCGACGCCTTTTTCCTGCAGGATGTCGATCACGGTCGTTTTCAGCTTGTTGCAGGTGACACAGGGCCGCCCGAGGATGCGAATGGTCAGCCCCGGGGTCTCGGCAGCTTCCAGCTCGAAGTAGCGTCGGTATTCAGCCAGCAGTGCCCTTTTGTAAGGTTCCACGGCCTGGGACGGGATATAGTTCTTCCGGCTGACCTGGTCATAGAGGAAGCTGACCGCCTCGCTTTCGGAAATCTTTTTGCCGGCGAGCTGGGCGAGGGCGATCTCAAGGCCAAGGAGGCCGACGGTAACATTGCCGATCCGGATGGTTTTTTGCAGAGCAGCGTCCATAGGTTTTTTCCCTTTCTGCAGTTGACAAAAATGTTGACGAATGCTGGCAGATATAAGCAATATAACAGTTTAATTGTTTCCGGCAAGGTCGGCGGCCCCGGAAAAATTATTTCTCCGGGCCCGGCCGGGCAACCAGGCGGTATCTGAGGCCGCACCGAAAAACAGCAATCAATTGCCATGAAAACCGACGCTCTGAAACTGCTGGCGCAGTATCCCAAACCCCTGGTGGAAGCCCTGGAAACCCTGGTGCGGCAGCAAAATGCGCCATGCTATATCGCCGGGGGCACTGTCCGCGACTGGCTCATGGACCGCGCATCCCGGGACCTCGATATAACCGTTGAGCGCGGCAGTTTTTCCTGGGCCGGGGAACTCGCCCGACACCTGGGGGGGACATTTGTTCCCATGGACGCTGAAGAAGATGTGGCCCGGGTGGTGTGGCAGGATGTCTGCATTGATTTCACCTCCTTTCGCGAAGGCGCGGCCACCATTGCCGAGGATCTTTTGAAGCGGGATTTTACCATAAACAGCATGGCCCTGCCGTTTCCCGCCGCAATCCCAGTTTCCCGGGAGCGGTTGCCGGCGGCTGCCATCATCGATCCTGCCGGCGGGTTCCAGGACCTTCGGGACGGGGTCATCCGCAGCACCGGGCCGGCGGTTTTCATCAGCGATCCCCTGCGGCTTCTCAGGGCTTACCGGTTCATGGCAAAATACGGCTTTGCCATTGAACCGCAGACCGAGAAGATGATCCGAAAGCACGTCCACCTTCTTTACCTCGTTGCCGGGGAGCGGCTCGCCGCAGAACTGGAAACCATAATGGCATCACCGCCATCCATCCGCACCATCGAGGCCATGCATGCCAGCGGTCTGCTCCAGGAGCTTCTGCCGGAGCTCTACCGGGGTGTCGGTGTCCAACAGCCCTCTTCGCACCACCTTGATGTCTTTGCCCATGGCCTCGCCGCCCTCGGGCAGATGGAAGCGGTGCAGGAGGACCCGGGCCGCTTTTTTCCGGGCTGCGGGGAGTTTTTTGCAGAATACCTGGAGGAGGACAGAAGAAGAATCCTCCTGAAGTGGGGCGCCCTGTTCCACGACCTGGGCAAACCGGCGACATGCGCGGTACCGGAGGAGGAGAACGGCCGCATCACCTTCTACAATCACGACAGGGAAGGGGAGGGGATTTTTTTTATCATTGCTGACCGCTTTCGCTGGAGTAAAAATGACAGGGACTTTGTGGCCCGCCTTATTGCTGTCCACATGTGGCCCTTTCACCTCAACAATGCCCGCCGCAAGACCGGGGTGACCTCCAGGGCCTACCTGCGGCTGGTCCGGGCGGTAGGGCGGGAATATCCGGGACTCTTCATGCTGGCCATGGCCGACAGCCTGGCGGGATGCGGGCCCGGCAAGCCGGCAGGGATGGAAGAGGACATGGCGGGTCTCTTTCACGAGGTGGATCTCGCCTACCGCCGTACAATAGAGCCGGTACTGGCCACAAGACTGGTCAGCGGCAATGACCTCATCGCGCTTTTCGGGCTCAAGCCGGGACCGCTCTTCCGGAAGATATTTGAAAGCCTGGAAGATGCCCGGGTGGAAGGCAGGGTAAAGGACAGGGATCAGGCCCTTGAATGGATAAAAAACTATCTGAAATCAGATAATTAATTTGATTTTTCCCGGGGCAGCGTTGTAGTATCAGCAGGCATTCGCATACAGCAGCCATCGCCTGGAAACAGGCATGTTGCCACCTGCAGCACGCAGGGGAGGAGAACGGCCAGAAAAAATGCGCAAGGTTCAGGATTACTACTTTAACAGGGCCAAAAAGGACAACTACCCGGCCCGTTCCGTCTATAAGCTCGAAGAGGCGCAGAAAAAGTACAGAATCATGGCGGCCGGCAACGCCGTGCTTGATCTTGGTTGTCAGCCGGGAAGCTGGTCGCTTTACGCGGCCCGGACAGTGGGACCGCGGGGAATTGTGGTCGGCGTTGATCTGCAGGAGGGGCAGAAAACGACCATTGCCGGGGCGGCCGACATTGTCTGGCTCACGGCTGATGTCATGGCGGAAGATACTGTTGCATCGGTGCAGAAAATCAGGAAGAAATACCGGGTGGTCCTCAGCGATATCGCCCCCCGCACCTCGGGCAACAGGTGGGTGGACCAGCAGCAGTCCCTTGCCCTGGCAAGGCGGGTAGTCGAACTGGCGGCAACATTGCTGGAGAGGGGCGGCAACCTGTATGTCAAGGTTTTTGAGGGGGAGGATTTCAAGGAGTTTGCTGATTCAGTGCGAAAGATTTTTAAAACGGTTAAAATCGTGAAGCCGAAGAGTTCCAGGAAAGAGAGCCGGGAGGTTTTTGTCCTGGCCATGGGGTTTGGCGAGAAATAAGACGCTCGTTTCGGGTTTCCGCTACTCGTTGCATAAAAATAAGAACAGGCCCGGCGCCCTGCCGGGGAGAATGATAAACAGGAGGTCAGGGAAGTGTCAGGACATTCTAAATGGAGCACCATAAAGCGGAAAAAGGGTGCGGTTGATGCAAAACGGGGCAGGATTTTCACCAGGCTGATCAAGGAAATCATTGTGGCCGCCAGGATGGGCGGCGGCGACCCTGACGCCAATCCCCGCCTGCGCAGTGCCATCGCTTCGGCCAAGGCTGAAAATATGCCCAAGGACAACATCGAGAGGGCGATCAAGAAGGGGACCGGCGAACTGGAAGGGGCGGTGTATGAAGAGATCACCTACGAGGGATACGGCCCCGGCGGTGTTGCTGTTTTGGTTGAGTGCCTGACTGACAATAAAAACCGGAGCGTTGCCGATGTCAGGCATTTTTTCAGCAAGAGCGGCGGCAATCTCGGCGAGTTCGGCTGTGTTTCCTGGATGTTTTCCAAGAAGGGGACCATCCTGGTTGACAAGGAAAGCATCAGCGAGGAGGAGCTCTTGGACAAGGCCCTTGAGGGGGGCGCCGAGGATGTCGTTGAAGAGGATACCGTTTACCAGGTGCTTACCGCGCCGGAGGATTTTGAAACGGTGCGCGAGAGTCTGGAGAGCGGCGGGGTAGAGTTTATCGAGGCCTCGGTTGCCATGGTTCCCCAGACCATTGTCGAGATAACCGATGAAAAGACGGCAAAACAGGTTTTAAAGCTTCTTGAAAACCTGGAAGATAACGATGATGTCCAGAACGTCTATGCCAATTTCGACATTCCCGACGATATCATGGAGACGGTTTCGTAATGGCTGGCCGGGCTGCTCGATTCTGCCGGGGCCGCATCCCGGCAGGGGCCGTTTTGACTGCAGAACGGGTCTTCTGATGCCCGAAGAAAATGTGTGATAGCCGATGCCAGAACAGGGAAACGAGCGCATTCTCGGGATAGATCCGGGATCCCGCGCCACCGGCTACGGAGTTATAGCGAAAAAAGAAAACCGTCTGTACTATGTGACCTGCGGGGTTATCAGACTGGGAGACAGGTACTCCTTTTCCGAACGGCTCAAGATTATATTTGACGGCCTGTGCGAGGTGATCGAGACGCACCACCCCTCTGTCGCAGCGGTAGAGGATGTTTTTGTCGCGGCTAACCCGCGTACCGCTCTGAAACTGGGGCATGCCAGGGGCGTGGCAGTTCTGGCCGCCCTCCACAACGGCCTCAAGGTGCATGACTACACGCCCCGCATGGTGAAACAGGCGGTGGTGGGCTACGGCAATGCAGACAAGCAGCAGGTGCAGCAGATGGTTCGCGTCCTTCTGCAGCTCTCCGCGTCTCCCAGTGCTGATGCGGCAGACGCCCTGGCCGTGGCCATGTGCCACGCCAACCAGACAGTGCTGGATGGCGAGGTGGTGGGCTGAGGCCTTGACCTGCAGCGGGACAGCACAGCACAGGGACCACGCATTTTTCAATAATTGAGGGTGCAATACCATGATTTCCTGCCTGAAAGGGGAGTTTCTTTACAAGTCGCCGGACAAGGTGACCATTCTCGTCAACGGGGTCGGTTACGAGGTTTTTCTCTCGGCGGCCAGCCTTGAGAAACT